>JAGRHB010000032.1:0-1858 GCA_020445245.1 Gammaproteobacteria bacterium | reverse complement strand
ACCGCATCAATGCCTCGTACGCACGTTTGCAGTTTGAGCGCCTTGGCCGCATTGGTTTTTCGTTGGACGAGCAGGTGGGCTTTGTCGGCCAGGCGTTGCGGTCCATCGGCCTGACGCGCGACTTTTCACGTTTCATCCTGCTCGTGGGTCATGGCAGCACGTCGGAAAACAATCCTTACGAGTCCGCGCTCGATTGCGGCGCGTGCGGTGGCAACCATGGCCTGGTCAGCGCGCGTGTGCTGGCACAGATGGCCAACAAGCCGCGCGTTCGGGAGCGTCTGCATAGTCAGGGAATCATCATCCCCGATGATGCTTGGTTCGTTCCAGCGCTGCACAACACCACAACCGATGAGTTGACGCTTGTCGATCTCGATCTGTTGCCGCCTTCCCACCTGGTCTATCTCGATCGCCTGCGCAATGGCTTGACAGCTGCGTCGCGATTGTGTGCGCAGGAACGCATGCCCACGCTGCAGACAGGTGTCGGCAAGCAGGAACCGTCTCAGGCATCCCGTGCGGCGCTGCGAAATTCGATGGATTGGTCGCAGGTCAGGCCGGAATGGGGCTTGGCCCGCAATGCCTATTTCGTCATCGGACGACGCAGCCTGACCGAGAACCTGTCTCTGGATGGGCGGGCATTTCTGCACTCGTATGACTACCGTCTGGACCCCAAGCGCCGCCTTTTGGAGAACATTCTTGCCGGGCCCCTGGTCGTAGGTCAGTGGATCAACATGGAGCACTACTTTTCGACCGTCGACAGCGAATGCTTTGGAAGCGGCAGCAAGGTCTATCACAATGTTGCCGGCCGCATCGGCGTTATGACCGGAAACATCAGCGATCTGCGCACCGGCCTGCCGACGCAAACCGTACTCAAGCAGGGCCGGCCGTACCACGAGCCGTTACGCCTGATCACGGTGATTGAGGGTCCTTTCGATCATTCGAGGCACGCAATCGAACGTGTGCTTTCGGTCAAACGGCTGGTACGCAATGGCTGGATCCGCATGCTCCTGTTGGATCCGGAAACCGGCGAAGTCCACCTCTTCGACAGCGGTGACTGGCAATTGCTGTCCTGCCTTCAGTCAGACGTCCTATCCAACATTCAGGATGCGTGCATACGATGAAGAACCTCAATTTCAGCCCACTGAAGAAACTCGAGATCATTCTTGGCGGAGAGCACAGGGAGTTCGCTACGGATCTGCTCGATCGTGCGGGTGTGAAAGGATACACAATCATCAACAACCTGTCGGGCAAGGGACGTCACGGCTTCCACGAAGGTCACCTGATGTTCAACGAGGATGATGTCCTGATCATGATCATCGCTGCGGTCCCGGACGAACTCGTCAAACCCGTCCTGCAGGGCTTTGCGCCGTTCTACAGCGCACACTCAGGTGTTGTGTTCATATCCGATATCCAGGTAACCCGGCTGGTCAAGTTCAGCGATTGAGTGCGCCGCTTCTGCAGTCCAGGTAGCCATCGCGACGGCATGCGGAATATCTGCACGATCGTGCATCAATAAGCGAGGACATTTGCGCGCCGGCGGCATATCCGCCCGTGGTGGGCCTGTGCGAACGCATCACGTCGCGCGGGTATCGACGGCGTGATCGCGGTAACAACCATTGCGCCACACCTCACTGGCCTGTCTGTAGAAACCACGCCGAGACGCGCACCTTGTGCGGTCGGTGCGCTTGCGCTGCAAAGAAGACGTATTGCGGATCTGAAGTTGTCCACTGATTCAGCATCTCCTGGCGCAGATGGCTTTTCGGCCCGCCGCGATATCCATAGATATGGATCTATTGAAAACAGAGACAGGATCGATTGGATGCAAGTGGGGCGCGCTACATATGCTTTCGCCACACATCGC
>JAGRHB010000328.1 GCA_020445245.1 Gammaproteobacteria bacterium | reverse complement strand
GGCGCCCAGAAGTCGACCAACAGCGGGACATCACTGCGTGTCAGCTGGATCTGAAATGCGTTCGACCCGACCTCTGCCGGGTGACCGTCGAACAACACCGTTTTGCAGCGCCCGCATTTCCCACCGGCCCCCAGACGCTCGACAGGCACCCGGTTGACACCGCCACAATGCGCACAAACGACATGTCTGGATTCACTCACGCTCTTCTCCGCCTGAACTGCAGCCAACACGCAGATGTGGGCGCCATGACCGAAAATCAAGTGCAGCGCGGGACTTGCAATTGCCGCCCTTGGGCCGCACCTTCGCGCGATCGCCATTACCCGGGAGCACCCCATTCATGACCGACTCACCGTTCGTCTTCGACGTCGATCAGAGCAACTACGAGCAGATCGTGCTGCAAGGCTCGCACCAGGTGCCGGTGCTGGTCGACTTCTGGGCCACCTGGTGCCAGCCCTGCCAGCTGCTGATGCCGATACTCGCGAAGCTGGCCGACGAATTTCAGGGCCGCTTCATCCTGGCGAAGATCAATACCGAGGAGCAGCAGGCGATAGCCGCGCAGTTCGGCATCCGCAGCATCCCCACAGTGAAGCTGTTCAGAAACGGCAGGCCGGTGGATGAGTTCATGGGCGCCCTGCCGGAGGCGCAGATCCGCGACTTCCTGGAAAAGCACCTGCCGCGGCCCTCCGATGGCACCGTGGCGCAGGCGGAGCAGTGCCTGTTGGCCGGTGATACGCCGGGGGCACTTGGGCTCCTGGCCGATGCCGCGGCAGCAGACCCTGGCAATCCGCGCATTATTCTGACGATGGCGCAGGTGCATGCCGCAGCCGGCGACATCACCGCTGCCGAGCAGGTGCTCGACTCACTGCCCGCCGCAGAGCAGGACACGCCGGAGACCAGGCAATTGCGCAGCCAACTGTTCTTCGACCGGATCGCGCTCGATGCCGAACCGCCGGAGGTTCTGAGCAGGCGCCTGGACGAATCCCCGAACGACAGCGCCGCACGCTACCAGCTCGCCGCGCACAAGGTGATGGCCAACGACATCGAGCCGGCGCTGGAAGACCTGCTGCAGATCATGCAACAGGACCGCAAGTTCGGTGACGACGCCGCTCGCAACGCACTGCTGCGACTGTTCGACATGTTGGGCGACGACCCGGCGATTCGCCGTTACCGCGCACGCATGTTCACACTGCTGCACTGACCGCTCAATCGGGGACGACGGGATCGAGGTCCAGCACCTGCAGCCCTGCTTCGCCGACCACCCAGCGCACGTTGCGGCCGGCCAGACGCACGCCGTAGACGCGGTCCGGCTCAGCACCACGACGGTAGGCCGGTCGCGGGTCGAGGGCGAGGACACCGCTGATCAGCGAGCGCAGCGATGTGCCATCAGCGATCTGCGCCAGCGTGGCCTCGGCCCTGGCTGAGAACCTCACCGGCAACGGTGACGCCGGTGCGGCAGGCGCGAATCCACCGACGGCGTCCGTGATCGCATCGGCGTAGGGCAGATACGGCTTGATATCGAGGATCGGCGTGCCATCGAGCAGGTCGACCCCGGATACACGCAGACGCAGTGGCGGACCGCTCACGACTTCGATCAGGCGTACCGCGGACAGGCCGAGAAAATTGGGGCGGAACGGCGAGCGGCTCGCCCACACGCCGACCTCCCGGTTGCCGCCAAGACGCGGCGGACGGACTTTGGCCCGCCACCCCTGGCCCACGCAGCGGTCGAACACAAAGGTCAGCCATATATGGGAGAAGCCCCGCAGCCCCTGCAGCATCGCCGGGTCGTCGAAGGGTGGGATAAAGACGACTTCTCCGATAGCCGCCGGGACCAGACCCGACTGGCGCGGGACTGCGAATTTTTCCTCGAACGGCGAGCGCATGACCGCGACCGGTTCGAAGCGGATTTCCTGGCTGATCTCCATAGTCGAACTCGTTGGCGCCCCCGGGATCCCCGGCGCTCCGGCCGGGTGGTGGGTGAATGAATTACCGCAAATCCGCGTGCCTGGCTGGGGTATCCTGCTCCCCAGGCATCGAGCTGCGAATTTGCGCAAGTGTGCCCTAAAGCTACGGTCGATTCAGTCGCTATCGCCGTGAATCAGGAGGTTTCACCATGCCCAGGGCACAGACGCCGCCGGCCAGTTCACGACCCTCGTCCGGTTTCGCGCCAAACACCTGATGCTGCCGACCCTGCGCAAACCCCTGATGCTGTTCCTGCTTGTGCTGTCCGGCCAGATGCTGACCCTGGTGTTTGCCGGTGGACTGGCCACGCTGACCGCTGTACATCTCGCGTTGCTCACCTCGGTCGCTGCCCTTGTCGCGTGGACCTGGGATTTCGCCGTGCAACGCCCGGTGCGGCAGGGCCTGGGGCGCCTGGAGCGGCGGATGCGCCGACTGTCGACGCGCGGCAGCGAGCCCGCCGGGCAGAACGAACGGCCGGCGCGTGACGGCGACACGTCCAGTCTGGACAAACTGTTGATCACCCGCCAGAAGCGCATCGCCGCCTACACACGCCGCCTGCGCCGTGAACTGGAGCGACTCAAGGCTATCTACCGTCAGTCGCACGATGCAGTCCTGATCTTCGAGCCGCAGGATGGCCGCCTGGTCGACTGCAATCCAAGGGCCGAACAATTCCTGCGTATGGATCGCTCGCAACTGCTGGGCATCAACCTGATCACCCTTCACGACGAAGACGAGGCCTACCTGCGCGGTCTGATCGATGACGTGATGGACCAGCC
>JAGRHB010000327.1 GCA_020445245.1 Gammaproteobacteria bacterium | reverse complement strand
CCTGTCCGACGATAAACGGGGGTTTCTGAAAGCCGATTTCGTTCCGCTCAAAGATCACTATGAGGAACAGGTACTCCAGATCCACGTGATGGCGGAGTATGCCCAGCGTGCGTTGAAGGCGATGGCGGATGCCCTTCATCTGGCGATGGACTACTTCAGCATGCCGCAAGGTGAATTCGTCAGGCGCTGGCTACCGGATCGTGGAAAAGAACTGGGCATGCAAACGACCCCGGAATCCTGGCGACGCATTGTCGATGAGCTCAACAATCCGGCCCAACAGCGAATTGTGTCGGACGACCGTGAGCAAACGAACGTGCTCGTGCTGGCCGGCCCTGGATCGGGCAAGACCCGGGTCTTGGTGCATCGTATTGCTTGCCTGGTCCGTGTGCGACGCGAGAATCCAAGGGGGATATTGGCGCTCGCTTACAACCGTCATGCGGCGGTTGAGATTCGCCGCCGTCTGGTGTCACTGATAGGGGACGATGCCAAGGGCGTCACGGTACTGACCTGCCATGCACTCGCCATGCGAATGGTGGGGGCGAGCCTTGTCGGGCGCGGTACCGACACCGACACCTTTGACGAAATTCTCAGGCAAGCTATCGCACTGCTGAAAGGTGAGGGCTTGGAACCGGATGAGGCCGACGCGCAGCGAGAGCAGCTGCTCGCGGGTTTCCGGTGGATTCTCGTCGATGAATACCAGGATGTGGCCCTCGAGCAGTACGAACTCATCTCTGCGTTGGCAGGAAGGACACTGAATGATACCGACGGTCGACTGAGTTTGTTTGCCGTCGGTGATGATGACCAGAATATCTACGCTTTCAATGGCGCCTCTGTCGAATACATCCGTCGATTCGAGCAGGACTATTCCGCCAAACCCAGCTATCTCACCGAAAACTATCGATCGGCACGCAACATCGTCGATGCGGCAAACCAGGTGATTGAGATTGCGGCTAATCGGATGAAAGCTGACCACCCGATTACCGTGGACCGTGCGCGAGAAAAAGCGCCTGCAGGTGGCGATTGGGAGGCGCTGGATCCGGTCTCGAAAGGGTGCGTACAGATCTTGCGCTCGGAAAGCAGCCTAATAAGCCAGGCCGTGGTGGCCATGAAGGAGTTGGAACGCAAAGCGGCGTTGGATGCGGACTGGGATTGGTCGAATGTCGCTGTCATTGCTCGGGAATGGAAGTTCCTGGAACCGGTGCGGAGTTACTGTGAGCGCGAAGGGATTCCGGTGCAGATGGCGGATGAGCAGCCGCCGCCGATGTGGCGTCTGCGCGAAACACGCCAGTTGATGGACTGGATGGAAAGCCGCGGTTCACCCCTTACGGATATTGCCAGTATTCGAGAGTGGCTTGATTCGCAAGATCCTGGGCCCTGGTGGGAGCAGCTCGAGGAGGTCGTCGAAGCACTAAGCCTGGAGGTTGGGGAGGCCGAGATACCGGTAAAGCATTTTGTTGAGTGGCTGGTTGAGTGGGGCAGGGAGATTCGGCGCAGGCAGACGGGGCTGCTATTACTCACCGCCCATCGGGCCAAGGGGTTGGAGTTCGATCATGTTGTCGTGCTAGATGGTGGATGGGAGAAGATCGGCAAGGGGGAAGATCGGGATGCCTCACGCCGCCTCTACTACGTTGCCATGAGCCGTGCGAAACAGACGTTGTCGTTGCTACGTTCCTCTAGAGCACATCCTTTCCTCGATGCTTTGGATGCCAGTACCGCGCCGTTTATTGAACGAGCCGCGCTTGAGGGTATGCGTCACGACCTGACAGGTCTCGACAGCCGTTATCTTCGCTTGACGTTGAAGGACGTCGATATTGGTTTTGCTGGACGGTTCTTCAGTGGCCACGCGGTCCATTTGGCTATCGCAAGCCAGAAACCGGGTGATTCACTTCGGTTGCAGGCGAATGGTAGCCGTTGGGACCTATTGGATGGGCAGGGAAGGCTTGTAGGGCGACTAGCCAAGTCATTCGTGCCGCCTAGAGGCATGACGTTGGAGAGTGCACATATAACCGCCATTATTCAACGGTACCGGGAGGACAGTGCGGCAGAGTACCAGTCTTTGATCAGGTGCGATCAATGGGAGGTGGTTGTGCCCGAGTTAATCTTTGGTTGTTGATTTGCACTGAAACCTGCCCCAGGTTTTTGCATCGAAAGAAGACACGCCGGAACTACAGCAAGTGCCCGAGTGTCGGGTTTTTCCTGGTCCTGGTATGGGATCAGCATGGTGTGTCGTCGCATTGTACTTTCTAGCGTTGTTCCGGAAACAGTCCCGGCATCCAGCGTGATGCCAGCTTGGCCGGGAAGGCGAGGCGCAACGGTGCGCGCGTGCTTTCCGAGACGACGACACCGCGTTCAATCAGGGCGGCAACGACGCGGCGGGAATGGCGGTCACTCGCCCCGAGTAGCTCCGGAACGTCGCCGCGCGGTAGTTCTCCCCGGTACAGGATTGCTTCGAGGATGCGCCCGGCCTTCTGCGGAAGGGCGTCAGCGCGGATTTCTTCCTCGACCCAGACCAGGATGCGGTCACGCAACCGGTCAGGTTGCACCAGCTCTTCCATGAACTTCACCTGGTCGAGGCAGGTTTCCAGGAAGAATCGTGTAAAGGAGGCGAGGCCTTCTTCGCTGAGATTGCCGCGACCGTCGAGATCGTTACGGCGCGGAAGATCACATTGCGCCAGGTGGCTCTTATAAGACCGAACGTTCCTCGCAAGACCTCGGGCAATGGACCAGATACCGCCCGTGTCAAGCACC
>JAGRHB010000326.1 GCA_020445245.1 Gammaproteobacteria bacterium | reverse complement strand
GGGCATGCACGGTGCCTGGCTCACGCTGGTGGGGTATGGTGCCGCATTCGTGGTGTTCATGCCGTTCGCCAGGCTGTCGGTCACTGCCGTCCTGCGCTGTCGGGCGGACGTGTTGGCGCTGATGCTCGCGGCCGGCTGGACCAATCTGGCGTTCGTCCTTGCCGTGCTCGAAGGCGAGGTCGTGCGGGTGGTATTGCTGTTCTACCTGTCACCGATCTGGGCGGTATTGCTCGGGCGCTGGCTTCTCGGTGAACGGCTCAGCCGGTCGACCTGGGTGATGCTCGGCCTCGGTCTGGGCGGGGCCCTGGTGATGCTGTGGGATCCGGCGGTCGGCCGCGCGCCGTTGAACCGTGCGGACCTGCTGGCGTTGACCGCGGGCATCGCCTTCGCCCTGAACAACGTCATGACCCGGCGCATCACCGGGCTCGGGATACCGGCCAAGACGCAGTTGGCCTGGCTCGGCGTGGTCGTGGTTTCCGCAGTATTCATTCTGGTCCAGCCCGTTGACCTGCCCGATGCCCCTGCGTTCGCCTGGTGGACAACCGTCCTGCTCGGCGTCTGCGGTTTTCTGTTGTCTACACTGGCGGTCGTTTACGGAGTGACGCACATGCCGGTGCAGCGCTCGGCGGTGATCATGCTGTTCGAGCTGGTGGTCGGCGCGGCCTCGGCCTGGTGGCTGGCCGGCGAGGTGGTTACGCTGCAGGAGTGGATCGGAGGTATGCTGATCCTGAGCGCGGCGCTGATCGCGATCGTGCAGGAGGAACAATCGAAATGACACGGGTCAGCGGATTGCATCACGTCAGCCTGATCGTCGCCGACACGGCACGGGCGCTGGGGTTCTACCGGGATGTGCTGGGTCTGCAGATCGAAGCCGGGCGACCGGATCTGGGCTTTCCCGGGGCCTGGTTGCGGCTTGGAGATCGCCAGTTGCATCTGCTGGAACTGCCCAACGTGGACCCTGTGGATGCGCGGCCCGAGCACGGCGGGCGCGACCGCCACACTGCAGTGACGGTAAGTGACCTTGATGGCTTCGCCGCGCGTCTGCGCGATGCGGGCGTTGACTACACGGTGAGCCGGTCCGGACGGCGCGCGCTGTTTTGTCGCGACCCTGACGGCAACGCCTGGGAGTTGATCGAGGCGTGATGTCGCATCTGCAACATGGGCAAGGGTGAAGGTGGTGTCGAATACGCTTGTGGTCTATTCGACGGTGGACGGGCACACCCGCGCGATCTGCGAACGCCTGGAACAGACCCTGGGCCGATCGGGTCACCGCGCCACTCTGGTCTCGCTGGACGACGGGACGGATGTCGACCTCTCCGCGTTCGACCGCATCGTAATCGGCGCGAGCATCCGCTACGGCAGGCACCGACAAAACGTCGTCGAGTTCATCGAGCGCAACAAGTCGCTGCTGGCGGGCAGGCCGGCCGCTTTTTTTTCGGTCAGCCTGGTCGCGCGAAAACCGCAGCGCAATCGTGCCGACACCAATCCCTACGTCAGGCGTTTCCTGAAGACGATAGACTGGCAGCCCGACATCGTTGCGGTATTCGCCGGCAAGCTGGATTACCCGAGGTATGGTTTCTGGGACCGCCAGATGATCCGCCTGATCATGCGGATGACCGGTGGTCCGACCGATCCGCAGGCAGTGGTCGATTTTACAGACTGGCAGCAGGTAGAGGCGTTCGGCCAGGCGGTCGCTGCGTTACCGTTGCCGGTTGGCTGAGGTCAACCCCAAACCGGGGCCGCCTGTTCCGACGAGGGCCTGTGCTGTCTGTCAGCGTTGCAGATTACGGCGGTGCAGCGACCAGCCGAGCAGGCCGATCCCGAGACCGAGCAATGCCAGTGCAGAAGGTGAGGGAATCGGCGGCGGGTCGATGACGTTGCGCAGCACGAAGGTGAAATCGTTGTAGTCCAGATCGCCGCCACCCAGCAGGTCTTCGAATCCGACGGTGGTCACATAGGTCTGCTGCTCGAGCGTGGTGACCGCCAGTGCGTGCGCGATACCGTCGATGTTGCGCGCGGCATCACCGGTGAAAAACCGGTTGCCGGTGTTGCGCACGTCCAGCCGGAATACCAGTTCTGTCCCGGCTGTGAACCAACCGAGATTGAGCGGGGTGCCGCCGACATCACTGTGTTTGTCGAACAGCCGCACGTCGGCCGCATCGCCATCGAGGAACAGGGTGTTGAAATAACCGGCATCGCTGCCCAGGAAGGTCGCCGTTACGTACCCCGTATTGGCAACCAGCAGGCGGCCCCCAACGATAGGCACGTCCAACAGCGATCCCGCGGTTGCCGGTCGGACCAGGCAGAGCGCCATTGCGACAACGATGAACATGACCAACAGCGCACGATTGGTCGTGCTGCGGGCGTCTTGAACGGAAAGGGTGTGGTCAGCTGGCACGAGGAGTATTCCGGTCTCGGGTAAAAAAATGCGTTTTCCGGGATAAACATCAGCAAGAAAGGCGCCAAGGTTTGTAACACTTTGTTTTGAAATATGATTCACCGGGCTCCAGATGCTGTACCCAGTCCGGTTGTAAAGATGCCCGACATTCCGGCACCGGCCTTCAATCGTCCAATTTGCTGCGCAATGCTTCCGCGATTGCCGCCAGGCGTTCCGGGTCGCTTATCGGTTGGTCGTCCCGGTCGGTGATGGCGAAGGTGTCCTGTGCCTCCGCGCCGGCGGTCGCGATACGCGCGAAGTGCAGGCGCAGTTTGCCGGCCGCGAACACCTGGCCGACCATAGA
>JAGRHB010000325.1 GCA_020445245.1 Gammaproteobacteria bacterium | reverse complement strand
AGGCGGTACAGAAAGAACATCTTCGAGATCTTGAAGATGAACAGGGTCAGCGGCAATACCGCAAAGATCACATGCGGCGGCGCGACATCCAGCGGCATCAGCACCATCGCTGCAGACCACCCGATCGCGGCGAGGTTGAACGCAAGGTTGAAACCGTCGGCCAGCCACGGCAGCCAGCCGGCGATGAAGTGATAACGCTGGCCGCGGGTCAAGGCACTCTTCTCCAGACCGAAAAGTTCGGCCAGATGCTGACGCATGATCAGTACCGCGCCATAGGCCCAGCGGAAGCGCTGCTTCTTGAAATCGAGGAAGGTGTCCGGCATCAGCCCCTTGCCATAGCTGTGCGGGATGTAGGTCGCGGTATACCCCCGCTCGAAGATACGCAGCCCGAGCTCGGCATCCTCGGTGATGCACCATTCCGACCAGCCCTCGACCTCATCGAGAACGCTGCGCCGCACCATCGTCATGGTGCCGTGCTGGATGATCGCGTTGCGCTCGTTGCGGGTCACCATGCCGATGCGGAAGAAACCTCGGTACTCGGCGTTGCACATTGCCTTGAACAGATTTTCGTCACCGTCACGGTAGTCCTGCGGTGCCTGCACGATGGCCATCTTCGGGTCTTCGAGGAATGGCACCAGTTCACGCAGCCAGTTGGCCTCGACGACGTAGTCGCTGTCGATCACCGCCACCACCTCAGCGGCAGGGTCGGTGTGCCGCAACGCAAAGTTCAGCGCCCCCGCCTTGAAACCGGACAGCGGGGCGACATGGAAGAAGCGGAAACGCGCACCGAGCTTTTCGCAGTGCGCCTGTACCGGCTGCCATACCGCCTCGTCCCTGGTGTTGTTGTCGATCACCAGGACCTCGAAATCCGGGTAGTCCAGTCCGGCCAGGGCATCCAGGGTCTGCACCAGCATGTCCGGCGGTTCGTTGTATGCGGGAACATGAATGGAGACCCTGGGCAGGCGGTGCTCGGGCAGTGCCGCCGGCAGCGGCGAACGTCGCCACTGCTTGAGCCAGAGCGCCTCGGCCCACTCATGCGCCTCGGCGAGCAACACGACGATCACGCCGAGCGCGGCCAGGAACAGGGCCGCACCGACGACCAGCATCGCCGGCGTCATGTACTGCTGGGTAAAGTCGTACAGCAGCCAGACCACGAAGGTGGTGATCGCATAGGCCACCAGTGCGAGAAAGCCGCGCCCACTGGACGACAGGCCGCGACTGTCGCGAAACATCAGCGCCAGGATCAGGACCGACAGACCGATACTGATCGCCGCCAGGCTCGACCAGTTGGGCACAGCGACCACCGGGGTGGTGAACTCGAATTTGGGTTCACGCTCCGCGTCGTAGATGCCCCAATGACTGCCCACGTCGCCCTCGATCTCACGCTTCCATGGCTGATCGAAGGCCTCCATCACGTAATAGACGAGCTTGTCACGCTCAGCGGCTGCCAGAAAACGGCGCAGGAACTTGGCCTGGTTCGCGCGACTGGCAACCGCACCCTGCCGGGTACGACCGTTGCTCGGCCAGCCCACTTCGGAAATGACGATACGCTTGTCGGGAAAGGCCTGCTTCAGCGCCTGGTAGCGGTCCAGCACGTAATCGACGGCCTCATCAACCGGAATCCCCTCCCAGTACGGCAACAGGTGCACGGCGATGAAATCGACATGCCTGACCAGTTCGGGGTGTTTCAGCCAGATATGCCAGGGCTCGGCGGTACTGATCGGTGCCCACACGGATTTGCGCACCTTTTCGAGGTGCCCGATCATCTCCTCGACAGTCTGCTCTTCGCGCAGGATCGTTTCGTTGCCGATGATCACCCGCACCACCTGCTTGTGGTTCTCACGGTAGACCTTGATCAGGCGCGCAATCTCTTCCTCGTTGCGCTTGTCCTGCTCGCTGATCCAGGCCCCCAGGGTCACGTTGAGCCCGTGCGCCAGCGCCAGGCGGGGCACCTCGCCCATCGTGCCCTCTACCGTGTAGGTGCGCACCGCATGCGCATCCCCGGCCAGCAACGCAAGGTCCTCGTCAATCTGCGCAATGTCCGGGTATTCGCGACGCACCGGACTCTGTTCGCCGCGCATCGGCGAAAACGAAAAGCCCTCGACCTTGGCCGGCCACGGCGGCTCGATATCCGGCCGGTTGACCACGGCCCACAACAGCACCGTCAGGGCCCCCATGAGCAGCGTGATCAACAGGCTGGCGCGGTTCATTCGGCGTTCTCAGAATATATTAGCGGGCACTTATTTAAGTTCATAATAGCTGCCAAAGTCCAGCTGATTAACTCGCTTGCATGACGCCGGTCACACGGATCGGCGGCCCGCCACGATTGGTGAGCCGGGTTGGCCGTCCACGGCACCGCGGCGTCACCTTGCTAGGCCGCGTCGGCGCCACCGACGACGGGTGCTAAGATGGCGCCCAGCGGGTAATGCGCAATGCCGTCACGGTACGGAAAAAGATGCCACCCCAGCCATTCAACCACCGACCGACCGCCGCGCCGACCGCGCCGACGACTCCATGATTGACAGCACCAGCCAGCACACCCCGATGATGCACAGGTGTTTCATCATTGTTTTACATGGCAATTATTAATATCAATAGCATAAAAGCTACACTACAGGTTACAGTTTTTCAGCTCCTTGCTTCATAGTGTGTGTTTTTGTTGCATCCTATTGTTTTATTCAACTTAATCCTTAGCACCCATTACCCATTACTCCTGCCGCAAAGGTGTTAACACATTGTTTAACAAACACATTTTCAAATAACGCA
>JAGRHB010000324.1 GCA_020445245.1 Gammaproteobacteria bacterium | reverse complement strand
GTGCGCAAGATCAAAGGCGAGATGAACATCGCGCCGGGCAAGCCAGTACCGATACTGCTCGCCGACAGCGGCGAACAGGACCGCCGAAATGCGGTCGAACACCGTGCCTTCCTCGACTTTCTCGCGCGGATCGAATCGATCACCGTCCTCGAGCCCGGCGACGCCGGCCCGGAATCGGCAACCGCGCTGATCGGCAAGATGAAAATCCTGATCCCGCTGTCCGGCCTGATCGACAAGGACGCGGAACTCGCGCGCCTGGAGAAGGAGATCGGGCGCCTGCGTCAGGAAGTCGAGCGGACGGAAAAGAAACTGCAGAACCCGGCGTTTGTCGACAAGGCACCGGATACCGTGGTCCAGAAGGAGCGCGACAAGATGGCACAGTCGCTGGCCGCATTGCAGGACCTTGCGGCGCAGGCCGAAAAGATCAGGGCACTGTGATGTGTATGGCGCTGCCAGGGGGCGGCTCTTCCGAACCACCGGGCGGGGCGTTGCGGCAACTGGGCCGGTTGTTCGCCTTCGCGGTGCTTTTTGCCTGGCTGCTGAGCGCCGGTGTGTGGCAGCTGATCGTCGAGCGCATGACATCCCGCTGAACACCAGCGCAGGAATGCCGCAGGACGACTGCTAACGCATGACCACGACGCGCACCGCATCCAGGCGCACTTTGGCGGCCCTGATGTGCTGCGCCAGCAGCTGGCGACGCTGTGCCAGCAGATCGATTTCCACCTGACTGACGTTCGGATTCACCCGCGACAGTGCGGTCAGGCGCTGCTGTTCGGCATCCATCTCCGACTCCATGTCTCGCAGGGCCCGCCGCACCAATGCGGCGTTGTCACGGGCAACCGATTGCTCGGCCAGCTGCAGCAGCAGCTTGATGCGGTCGCGCTGTGTCTTGATCACCGTATCCGCCAGTTTGCGATTCTGCGCCAGACACAGCCCCTGCAGCTGTTCGTGTGACAGTACCCTGGACTTGTCCTCCCCCTGCGCATCGAGCAGCAGACGCAGGCAGGTGGGCGGCAGGTAGCGCTGGACCTCCAGCCCGGGCGGTGCGACACACTCAGCGATGAACAGGATTTCCAGCAGCGCGGATCCGGTCCGGTAGTCCGGATGACTTGCGACGGTCACCGCGGCCGACCCCAGCTCGCCGCTGGTCAGCATCTCCATGCAGCCACGCGTCATCGGGTGTTCCCAGGTCAGGAACTGGCGGTCCTCATGCGCGAGCGCATCACTGCGGTCGAAGGTCACCGTCACCGCCTCGCCCGCCAGGCCTGGAAAATGCTCGTGCAGCATATGTGTACCCGGATGCACGATGAGCGAATGCCCCGGCCCCGCCTCGTGCTCCACGCCAAATGCATCCCAGTAAGCGGTCATGAATTCGACCAGTGGAGTGACACCGTCCGATGCCTGCAACGACTGCAACAGCCCGGCGGCCCGCCGGGGCTGAAACGAGTGCAGTTCCAGCAGCCGGTCCCTGCCGGCCTCCAGATCGGCATTGATCGTCGCCGTCATCGCCGCCGCCTCGGCGACCAGCCGGTCCACCTGACCCGGATCGGCCATCGCAGTGCCGAGCTGCCCGCCGAGACGATCGAACACCACGCTGGCCGCCGGGCATACGGTCTCGAAACTGGCGAGACCATCGCGATACCAGCGCAGCAGTACCTCAGCCGCGGTCCCCTCCAGGTAGGGGACATGCAGCTCGATGGTCGCACGTTGCCCAATACGGTCGAGGCGGCCGATACGCTGTTCCAGCAGGTCGGGTTCGCGCGGCAGATCGAACAGCACCAGGTGATGGGCAAACTGGAAGTTGCGTCCTTCACTGCCTATCTCCGAGCAGATCAGCACCTGCGCACCCTCTTCGGAATCGGCAAAGAAAGCCGCGGCGCGGTCGCGTGCGACGATCTCCATGTGCTCGTGAAACAGCGCCGCATGCACCGCATGGCGATCGAGCAGATGGTCACGCAGCGCGATCGCAGTGGCCGCATGGGCGCAGATCACCAGCACCTTGTCGGGCGCCAGTTCACCCAGCAGCGTCCTGAGCCAGGGGACACGTGGATCCACATCCGTCCAGCCCTGGCCGAAGGCATGTTCCGGCCGCGGCTGTGCGGCAAACGGGGCATAGGCCTGAGGGCTGGCCAATGCATGAGTATGCAGCCGCCGCGCCGGGAAACCTTTGATCGCATGCCGCGTATTGCGGAACAGTACGCGTCCGGTGCCGTGCCGATCGATCAATCGGGCGATGATCTGCTCGCTGCCCAGCCCGGCTTCGTCGCCGAGCAGATCCGTCAGCAGCGCACTTTCATCGGGCTGCAGAACCTGGCCATCGAGCAGGTGCGCCACCACGCCGGCAACCGGGGCATAGGCCTCCTCCTCGGCAAGGAATGTGTGGTAGTCATGGTAGCGTGAGGGATCGAGCAGGCGCAGACGCCCGAAGTGCCCGGCACGCCCGAGCTGCTCGGGTGTCGCGGTCAGCAGCAGCACCCCAGGTGTTCGTGCAGCCAGGGCCTCGACCAGCTGGTAGGCGAGACTGCTGTCGTCCTCGGACCATGCCAGATGATGTGCCTCGTCGACGATCAGAAGGTCCCATTCGCCATCGAGCGCCGCCTGGGCGATTTCGGGCGAGCCGGTCAGCAGCGACAGGCGGCACAACACGCGTTGTTCACTGTGGAACGCATTGTCACTGTCACACTGCTCGAAGCGCTCCTGGTCGAACACCGCAAACGGCAGGTTGAAGCGGCGCAGCATTTCGACCAGCCACTGATGCACCAGGGCA
>JAGRHB010000323.1 GCA_020445245.1 Gammaproteobacteria bacterium | reverse complement strand
GGCGAAGTCGCCCGGGGCGCAGGCATTGAGGCGCTCGCATACCTCGACATAGGGCGCATAGGTCGAGACGATCGAGCACATATGGATCAGACGCCCCGCCTGGTCACGGATGGCATCGACCACCGCGGGCGGCGCATGACCAACTGCCAGGGTGCCGATTCCGCCGGCGAAATCGAGAAATGTGTTGCCATCCACGTCAGTCACTGTGGCACCGTCGCCGCTCGCCACGGCGATGCCGGTGAGACGGGCCGACCCGCGAGACACCGCCGCATCGCGTCGCGCAACAAGGGCCACACTGTTGGGTCCGGGCACTTCCGTCACGAGCTTGATGGTCGACATGCAGTCACCTGTTGTGGGATGTGAGAAATGCTGTTGTACACACAGTATGGCCCGATCGGCAAAGGCGAGTGACGCGTGACCGGGTAACACGGCCGCCACCGACCACCATGCCCCCCGCAATAGCGTCCAGCCGCCGGCACCTGACCCGCCGTCAGCCCGGGCGCACTCGGGTTTTCCCTTGCTGGCCGGGTACTTGTCATCGCCGCAAACAGTTGGTAGTGTTCCGCCTTTGCTGCGCCGGTGGCGCGCAAAACGGCGGAGGTAGTCCCCGTACACGGGACTGCCTTTTTTGTTTTTGGAGAGGCACGGATCTCGACATTGGAAATCTTCTGCCTTCTCCCTGGAGGCGAGTCCGAACCCCGATGAGCCATTCGCTGATGAGCACCTACAAACGGCTGCCGGTCACTTTCGCGCGTGGCGAAGGCGCACTGCTGTGGGACACCCAAGACAAGCAGTACCTGGATGCACTGAGCGGCGTGGCCGTGTGCAACCTCGGGCATACACACCCGGCCGTAACCAGGGCCGTATGTGAGCAGGCAGGCCTACTGCTGCACACCTCGAACATCTACGGCATTGCCGCCCAGGAAGCGCTCGGCGACACGCTGACGGCGCTGGCGGGCATGGACCGTGTATTTTTCGGCAACTCCGGTGCCGAGGCCAACGAAGCGGCGATCAAGCTGGCGCGCCTCTACGGGCACCGCAGGGGTACCAGGTCGCCGATGATCGTGGTCATGGAAAACAGCTTCCATGGCCGCACGCTGGCCACGCTCAGCGCGACCGGCAACCGCAAGGTACAGGCCGGTTTCGAGCCACTGGTGCAGGGTTTCATCCGCGTCCCATACGGCGACCTCGCAGCGCTGCAGGCGGTCGCGGACAACCAGCAGGACGTGGTCGCCGTGCTGGTCGAACCGATCCAGGGCGAGGGCGGCGTCAATATCCCTCCCCCGGATTACCTGCCGGGAGTTCGCGCCTTGTGTGACAGCAAGGACTGGCTGATGATCCTGGACGAGATCCAGACCGGCATGGGACGCACCGGCAAACCGTTCGCGTACCAGCACTACGACTTCAAACCGGACGTGATGACGCTGGCCAAGGCACTGGGCAACGGCGTTCCGATCGGGGCCTGCCTGGCGCGCGGCGAAGCGGCGGAACTGTTCGCTCCAGGGAACCACGGCTCCACCTTCGGCGGCAACCCGCTTGCCTGCGCCGCCGCGCTGACGGTCTGCAAGACCCTTGGCGAGCAGCAAATGTGGGACACCGCGGCCAGTCTCGGCCAACACATCATGGATGGATTACGCCACGAACTGACCAAGGTGCACGGCGTGATCGAGGTGCGCGGCCAGGGCCTGATGATCGGCATCGCACTCGACCGGCCATGCGCAGAACTGGTGGCACGTGCACTGGAACAGGGCCTGCTGATCAATGTGACAGCCGATTCCGTGGTGCGTCTGCTGCCTCCACTGGTGATGAGCGAACAGCAGGCCGACCATCTCGTTTCACTCCTGAGTTCTCTGCTGCGCGAGTTTCTCGCCGGCCAGTGAGCCCCCGCGCCAGCGCGAGGTCGTCACATGACAGTTTCAAAAAAAATCCGGCATTTCCTGACACTGACCGACATGAGCCCGGACGAGCTGCGTGCACTGATCGCGCGTGCCAGCGAGTTGAAGAGAATGCACCGCGAAGGCGTCGCACATGCGCCGCTCACCAACAAGGTGTTGGGCATGATCTTCGAAAAGAGCTCCACCCGCACGCGGGTGTCATTCGAAGCAGGCATGGCACAGCTCGGCGGCGCCGCGATCTTCCTGTCGCCGCGCGACACCCAACTGGGGCGAGGCGAACCGATCGAGGACACCGCAAGGGTGCTGTCTCGCATGGTCGACTGCGTCATGATCCGCACCTTCGACCACGCCGACGTCCAGACCTTTGCCGCACACTCGCAGGTGCCTGTGATCAACGGCCTCACCGATTTCTGCCACCCCTGCCAGTTGCTGGCAGACATGCAGACATTTGTCGAACACCGCGGTGACATCACCGGCAGGGCCGTCACCTGGGTGGGCGACGGCAACAATATGTGCAACTCGTACATCGGTGCGGCACGGCAGTTCGATTTCCACCTGCGTATCGCCTGCCCGGAAGGCTACGAACCCGATCCGCAGATCCTGGCCAGCAATGCCGACCGTTGCGAGATCGTGCGCGACCCGCGCAAGGCCGTCGAGGGCGCCGATCTGGTCGTGACAGACACCTGGATCAGCATGGGCCAGGAAGAGGAAAAAGCGCGCCGCGAGAAGGCCTTTGCCGGCTACCGGGTCGACCGTGCAATGATGGGCCGGGCGGCACCCGGTGCCCTGTTCCTGCATTGTCTGCCGGCATATCGCGGCAAGGAAGTCGCCGATGATGTCATCGACGCCCCCGACAGTGTTGTCTGGGACGAGGCCGAGAATC
>JAGRHB010000322.1 GCA_020445245.1 Gammaproteobacteria bacterium | reverse complement strand
AAAAACAGCATTGGATTAGCCTTGGAGGGACTTCTCTTCACCAATAGCCGAATATTGATCGATCAGGGAATTCAGTTGCGCATTCCGACGAAGATGACCGCTCGTTCCGACGATCGTGACCGATCGTCTCACCGGTTCCTCACTGGCGGTGTTTTTGTAACGTGATCGGTCACGATGGGTCAATGCTCGCGCGTTCTTTGCGCATCGATTCGCCGGTCAGGTTGAGCCGGTGGGCGCCATGCAGCAGCCGGTCGAGGATGGCGTCAGCCAAAGTCGCTTCGCCGATGTACTCGTGCCAGTGATCGACCGGTAGCTGGCTGGCGATCAGTGTCGATCGACGGTCGTGCCGGTCCTCTATGACTTCCATCAGGTCATTACGTTGCTGACGGTTGAGCGGCTGGATGCCCCAATCGTCGAGGATCAGCAGATCGGTCTTGAGCAGCTGTCCCATGAGCCGTACATAGCTGCCGTCGCCATGGGCGATCCGCAGTTGTTCGAGCAGCGTTGGCAGACGCAGGTAACGGACAGACAGCCCCTGACGACAAGCCTGGTTACCAAGCGCACAGGCGATCCAGGTCTTGCCGCAGCCCGTGGGCCCGGTGAGGCACAGGTTGAGTGACTGGCCTATCCAGTCGAGACCGGCGAGTTGTGCCATGCGGCTTTTTTGCAGGCCGCGGGGATGGCGATAGTCGATCTCCTCGATGCAGGCGTCGACGCGCAGTTTGGCGGCCTTGAGCAGGCGGGCCAGGCGACGGTTTTCGCGATGCAGGACCTCGCGATCGACCAGCAGGGCGAGGCGTTCTTCAAAGGCCAGGTCGTGAGTGGCCGGTTGTGTCCGTTGCTGCTCCAGCGCATCGAGCATGCCGGTGAGTTTCAGCGTCTGGAGTTGTTCGCGGGTGTGTTGCTTGAGCATGGTGTCTCCTTGTCTGGTTCGGTTCAGTGGTAGTAGCCGGGGCCGCGCACATTGGTGTGCAGCGGTAACTCGGCCTGACCGGCGTGGTCACCCGATAGCGGTTGCTGATCGAGCCCCTGCTTGAGGATCGAGGCGACGCTGCGGTAGCTGGCCGAGCGGATCGCCAGGGCACGTTGGCACGCGGCCTCGAGGCGCGGTTTGCCGTAGCCGCGGCTGAGTTTCAAAAGCCCGAGGCAGGCGCGGTAGCCGTGCTCGGGATGCGGTCGGTCGGTGAGCTGCTGCTCGATGACCTGCGCGGTACAGGGCCCGATCGCCTTGGCCCAGTCGAGGAAGCGGCCCGGTGACCACTCGCGATGCGCCCTGTGTGCCTTGGGCATGTGTGCAGGCTCGGTGGCGTAGCGGCCGTGGCCGTGCCGCGGATGGCTGGCGACGCGCTGGCCCTTGTGCAGGACCTCGACCGTGGTCGCGGTGACGCGCACCGTCAGGACCTGACCGACCAGGTTGTGCGGGACGCTGTAGAAGCGCTGGTCGACGGCGATGTGGTAGTCGATGCCGGGCTTGGCCTTGCGCCACTCGGCATACTCGTAGGCGTTACGCGGTAACGGCTTGAGGGCTGGCCGATCGATGGTCTCGAAGAGGTCGCGGCGGCTCTCTGACCTTCCCTGGAAGGGACGCTCGTTGAGAGCTGGCAAGAGTTCCGCGATCGCCCGATTCAGCTCGGCCAGCGAGAAGAAGGTGTGGTGGCGCAGGCGCGCCAGTATCCAGCGCTCCACCACCTGCACGCCGATCTCGGCCTTGGCCTTGTCCTTCGGCTTGTAGGGCCGGGCCGGCAACACCGCGGTGCCGTAGTGCGCGGCCATGTCGGCGTAGGTGGCGTTGATGCCGGGCTCGTAGCGGTCGGCCAGATTGACGGCCGACTTCAGGTTGTCCGGGATCAGCAGCGCCGGCACGCCGCCGAAGAAGGCCAACGCGCGCTGGTGCGACGCGATCCAGTCCGGCAGCGACTGCGTGTAGGTCGCCTCGGCGTAGGTGTAGCTGGAGGCACCGAGGACCGCGACGAAGACCTGCGCCGCGCGGACCTCGCCGGTGTGGCGATCGACGATCGGCACGGTCGGTCCGCAGTAGTCGATGAACAGCTTGTCGCCGGCCAGGTGGACCTGGCGCAGGCTGCGTTTCTGGCGGTCGCGCCACTGCCGGTAGCGGTTGCAGTACTGGCTGTAGCGATACCCACGCTCGCCGTGCACGGCGACGTACTCGGCCCAGAGCAACTGCAGGGTCACGCCCTTGCGCTTGAGGGCCTGGTGCATCTGGAAGTAGTCCGGCTCGACCAGCCGACCGGACGGCTGGCGGGCCGGAAACAACAGCGCTTCGAGCCGGGCCTCGTCGACGTCGTCGGGTAGCGGCCAGGTCAGCCCCAGGGCCTGGGTCGCCGACACGTACTTGCCGACCACACCCTTGGACAGGCCACAGGCACAAGCGATCTTCTCGTGGCTGAGCCTGGCGTCGTGCTTGAGGCGCAAGACCTCGATGATTTTCTTCATTGGAATCCTCGCTGCCGGCACCGTGCCCTCCTGCAAAGCAAAGGGCGCGGTTATGCCGGGTAAAGTGAAAGAATTCCAGTGAGTTAGGCGAGATTCCGACGATCGTGACCGCGGATTCCGACAACGTGACCGGTGATTCCGAAAACCCGCTCGAAATCGGTCACGTTAAATCGGAATGACCGGTCACGTTCCGTCGGAACGAGCGGTCACGATCAATCGGAATGGGTGGTCATCTTGGGTCGGAATACGCAATTCAGTTATTCGAGAGGACCGAGACCCTCGGCGATGTCTGGGGCCTGACCAAGCAAGTCCGAGAGTTTCTATGAG
>JAGRHB010000321.1 GCA_020445245.1 Gammaproteobacteria bacterium | reverse complement strand
CAGCGCCAGCTGGCGTTTCTCGTAGGCGGCGGTGCCAAGCGGCCATGTGCCGTCGGCACTGATCGCGCTGACCGGCAGGCCGTCTCCCTGCCCGGCGATCAGCGCGGCCGTCACTTTGCGTACGAACTCGGGTGCATTGGCGGCCACCACCGGCGGCATCTCGATGTGGCTGCTGAGCTGCGCCGGCACGGCCACCGCGTGCAGTCCGCCCTGGGCCTCGTCGATCGCGGCAAAGTTGCGTTCGAGCAGGCGCCGGCCTTTCCGGCCATAGGTCTTCTCGACCATTGTCTTGATCTCGCGCATCGCCAGGTCGAGGTCGATCACCCCGGTGATCGCAAAGAAACAGGCCTGCATGATGGTATTGATGCGCCGACCCATGCCGGTGCGCTGCGCGATGCCGTAGGCGTCGATCACATGGAACTTCAGTCCCTTGTCGATCATCTGCCGCTGCGTGCTGCGCGGCAGGCTGTCCCACACGGTATCTGGCGCGACCGGGCTGTTGAGCAGGAAATGCGCACCCGGTGCAGCCTTGGCCAGCATGTCGTAGCGGGTCAGGAAGTTGGGCTGGTGGCAGGCCACGAACTGCGCCTCACCGTCACCGATCAGGTAGGTCGAGCGGATCGGCCGGGTACCGTAGCGCAGGTGCGAAACCGTGACTGCACCGGCCTTTTTCGAGTCGTACTGGAAGTAACCCTGCACGTGCAGCCCGGTCTGCTCGCCGATGATCTTGATCGAGTTCTTGTTGGCCGACACAGTGCCGTCCGAACCCAGGCCGTAGAACAGGCAACGCGTGATGTCCCGTGCCGCCTCTGGAGCGAAGCCGGGGTCCCATTCGAGGCTGGTGTGTGACACATCATCGTGGATGCCGATGGTGAACGGGTTCTTCGGCCGCTCTTTGTCCAGCTCGGCCAGCACCCCGGCGACCATGCCCGGGGTGAACTCTTTCGACGACAGCCCATAGCGGCCGCCGGTCACACGTGGCATAAGTGAACGCTCACCATCTGCGAAAGCCCTGGCCAGTGCGGTTACAACATCTTTGTACAGCGGTTCGCCGTCGGCGCCCGGCTCCTTGGTGCGATCGAGCACCGCCAGTGCCCGCACGCTCTGCGGCAGCGCCGCCAGCAAGTGCTTGGCGGAGAACGGGCGGAACAGGCGGACCTTGAGCAGGCCGACCTTCTCACCGCGCGCGGTCAGGGTCTCGACCGCCTCCTCGGCGGCCCCCAACCCCGAGCCCATCAGCATCAGCACCCGCTCGGCGGCCGGGTCACCGAGGTAGTCGAACAGCTGATAGCGACGCCCGGTGAGTCCGGCGAAGCGATCCATCACCGATTCAACAATAGAGGGCAATTCAGCATAGTAAGTATTTACTGACTCCCGTCCCTGGAAGTACACATCCGGGTTCTGCGAGCTGCCGCGCAGCACCGGCCGGTCGGGGCTCAGGCCACGCCGCCGGTGTGCGGTCACCAGGTCCTCGTCGATCAGCGCGCGTACCGTGTCGCGATCAATCGAGCTGATCTTGTCGATCTCGTGCGAGGTGCGGAAGCCGTCGAAGAAGTGCACGAACGGGATCCTCGCCGCCAGTGTCGACGCCTGCGCGATCAGTGCGAAGTCCTGGACCTCCTGCACGCTGGCCGAACACAGCATCGCGTACCCGGTCGGGCGGCAGGCCATCACGTCGGAATGGTCGCCAAAGATCGACAGCGCCTGCGCCGCCAGCGAACGGGCGGCGACGTGCAGCACCGTCGGCGTCAGCTCGCCGGCGATCTTGTACATGTTCGGGATCATCAGCAGCAGGCCCTGCGAGGCGGTGAAGCTGGTCGCCAGCGACCCGGCCTGCAGCGCACCGTGAATCGCGCCCGCGGCACCGGCCTCGCTCTGCATCTCGATCACCTGCGGTACGGTGTCCCACAGGTTCTTCACCCCAACCGCCGACCAGTCATCGGCCCACTCGCCCATCGGCGAGGCGGGTGTGATGGGGTAGATCGCGATCACCTCATTGGTGAGGTGGGCGATGCGTGCGGCGGCCTCGTTGCCGTCGACAGTGACCTGTAAAGGAGGCATCAGATGACCCGCTGGCGGCCTGTGTCCGATCAAGATTGGGCCGCCGATGCCGGGCCGGCAACAGCACGCGCCTTATTGATTGACGCACATCAAGCCGGCACGGGAAAACCACCGGCCCGCTAAGCGGGCGGCCTGAACACGCAAGCTGCACGCTTTTCGCGCATCCACGACCCGCTCCAGCAGCCGCCATCGGCACACCTCTGCAACGTCCGGTGTCTGCGCTGGCGGCCCTGTTCAATGACCGGGGTCAAAGAGTTGGCCCGGGCGTCCTTTAGACTGGTCTGGTCAGGCGATGTGACGCTGACGCGCGGCGTTGACGCTGCAGGGCCGTGAATTGATCCGTTTTCGGGAGGGGTTGTGAAAGATATCGTTTGGGGTCAGGTGCTGAGCGTCGAGGTCGACGAGATCGATGAGGATCACCGCAAACTGGTGGCCATATTCAACATCCTCAATCATGCGATGGAGGAAAAAGCCTCGCCGGACTACCTGGCGGCAGTGCTGGAAGAGCTGATCAACTGTACGGTCTGGCACTTCAGTCACGAGGAACGGCTGATGTTGAAGTACGGCTACCCGGAGATGCCGGCACACAAGGCGGTTCACCAGCAACTGATCAGCGGTGCGAAGGCGCTGCAGGCCAAGATCGTCCAGGCGGACAACCGCATCGTGGACGAGGATATCGAGTATCTGGAGCGCTGGCTGACCGAGCACATCCTCACCGACG
>JAGRHB010000320.1 GCA_020445245.1 Gammaproteobacteria bacterium | reverse complement strand
TTTCGTGCGTGCCGTCGATGCCGTGAGTCAGGCAGTGGGTATACCGTCCGACGACTACACCATCAAGCTGGCGGTCTTTCATACTCTTTTCCACGGCATCGGCATCCTGATCTTCACCCCGTTGATCGGCCGCCTGGTGATTCTATTGACACGCATACTCAAGGGAGAGCGGCGGACACACGATATGCCGCGTTACCTGAACGACGCCTCGCTCGAGTTTCCCGAGGTGGCGCTGACGGCACTGCGGCGCGAGACCCAGCATCTGTTCAACAACGCGTTCTCGATAATCGCGCACGGCGTCAACCTGAGACGCTCCGAAATCAACTCCGACAAGGACCTCAACGAGTTGCTGGAGCCACGCGGCGAGGTGATCGAGGTCGATATCGATCAGCAGTACGAGCTGATGATCAAAGACCTGTATAGCGCGAACATGCTGTTCTACACGCGATCGGCGGCAAGAATGCCCGAGGACAAGGCGGCCAAGATGCAGGGGCTGTGGCAGGCCAGTGTCGATATCGTGGCCGCGATCAAATCGACCAAGCACCTGCGCAAGAACCTGGTTCGCTATACGCGCTCGCCCAATGCCGCGATTCGCAGGGAATACAACAGATTCCGGGTGCGTATCGGCGAGCTCCTGCGCGACCTGGCGGCGCTGCGTGCCGAAGACCAGGACACTGTCGTGCTGCTGTCACTCGATGCGATTAGAGTGGAGATTGCAGACAGCTACCGGGTCAGTCACAAGGTTGTCGATTCGTTGATCCGCGATGGCGCCATCTCTGCACAGATGGCGACCTCGCTGATGAATGACAGCCGATACGTCAACGAGATCATGATGCGTCTGCTGAGCATGGCGGAAGGTCTGCTGGCCGCGTCGGAAAAAGCCGACGTGGGTATGCCGGAGCTGTCGCTGACCCCCGAGGAGGTCGAACAGGTGGTCGATCATCTCCATGACAGAACACCAACTGAAGTCAAAGGAGAAGCGTCGCAATGAAAACAATGAAACTGATCGCCAGGGTGCAGAAGTTGCTGCAACGCCCGCCTGAAGAGACGAAGCTCAAGAAGCTGCGCAAGACGGTCAAGGCGCTCAAACAGAAGCAGGAAGACCTGGAAGACAAGCTCAAGCACACGCGGAGCAAACCTGCGCGTGAGCGCCTGCAGCAGAAGATCGACGTGCTGAAGGCGCAACGCCGCAAGGGGGCCGAGGTCTACCGCCGGCTCAAGGACGAACAGAAAGATCCGGCGCCGGGCATATCGGAAACTGATAAGCCGTCGGAGCCGAACGCCGACTCGTAGGAGTCGCGACCTCTCGGCGATCCCATCACCAGCTCGCCGCCGTTTTGGCAGGAAACGGCATGGCACATGACGCCGATTACTCGCGCCCGATCAGGCTGCTGCGTCGCAGCAGAGGCTCCACCAACGGGGCTTGCACGAACAGGCTGAAGATTACCACCCCGAAGGCGATCGACTGGATCGTCCACCAGTACGAAAGTTCCAGTGGCAGCGAAAGGCACAGGGCAAGGACCACGGCGCCGCGCAGACTGCCAGTGACCAGGACCTGCTGAAAGTCCAGCGGGACAGGCTCCACCCAGGGAAGACGGTTGATCAAAGGGACGGTGCCGAACACCCCGACCGCGCGCGCGGCGAGTATCGCAATGATGCCGATCAGCATCGCCAGCCAACGCTCCTCGAACATCCCCAGGGTCACTGTGACGCCCATCAGCAGGAATACCAGCGCCTCTGCCACATAGACGTTGAAGCTCCAGAAGGTGTCGACGAAACTGCCGCGCTCGTCCTGGAAGTCGTTGTGTATCACACGCCCCATGATCAAACCGGTCACCAGTACCGCCATGACTCCGGAGACCTGCAGTACCTCGTTGGCGATCAGGTAGGCGGTATAGGCTGAGATCAGGGTGACCAGCGCCTGCTGAATCGAGTCGTCGAACAGCCGCGACAGCAGCAGGAAGCCGAGCCCGACCAACAGCCCGATGAATATGCCGCCGAAGAACACCGCGAGAAACGCCAGCGCGGCGTCGGCAAATGAGATGTCCTCTGCCGGGTGCATCGCGACATACATGAAGATACCGAAGATCACGATGGCCGTTGCGTCGTTGAACAGGTCTTCGCCCTCCATCAGCAAACGCAAGCGGCGCGGCACGCCCAGCCGCGGAAAACGGCTGGTGATCGGTGAGGCATCGGTGGCGGCCAGCACCGCTCCGGTCAGCAGGGCGGCGATCCATGGGAAGCCTTCGGGGTGGCCTATGCCGAGGTAGACGAGTAATGCGGTGATCGTCGTCGACAGCAGCAGCACAGGGATGGACAGCAGAAGGATCACGAACAGGTTGCGCCGCAGCAGCACGGCGTCGATCTTGAACGCCGCCTCGAACACCAGCAGCGGCAGGAAGACGTAGTAGATGAGGTCGTGAAACGACTGGTAGCGCACCCCGGTGTCAAGGTCGGCGGCGAGCAGGATCTCCGACCCAAGAAAGCCGGTAAGCACCAGCAATGCGGCAAATGGGATCCGCCAACGTTCCGCCAGTGGACGTAGCATCAATGCCAGGATCAACATCCCGGCGAGCATCATGATGGTGTGACTGATTGGCACCTCAGCCTAACCCTGTTGCGGCGTGGCCGGCGGGCAGCCATCGGCGCGCGCCCGCGGGGTCGGGTGCAGTTGGTGCAGGCCTATCGACAGCCCGTTGTCCTGGACAATCCGTGCATGGCTGCGATTGAGCTCGCTGGGTGAACGCACCCCGCAGGCGTGCGCGATGATACCCACCTCGTTGACCATGTT
>JAGRHB010000319.1 GCA_020445245.1 Gammaproteobacteria bacterium | reverse complement strand
AACGGGAGGAAAAGCAGGTAGTTGTCGATCAGCCGCGGCAGAGCGAAGGCCCCCGCCGCCAGCAGCAGACCGGAAGCCGTCAGCGCCACCAGGACCGTGACCACGCCACCGGCGAAGAACGCGTTGACGAACACGTAGACGAAATAGTGTTTCGGCAGGTAGGCGCGTGCCAGCCCAAGCAGCACCTGGGTGAGCGCGGCGGGCAGCATGATGAACACCAGGGCCGTGGGCGCCAGCCCGGACCAGTCGTTGAGGCCGAACAATGTGGCGGCAAGCAACGCAATGCTGCCGGCGATGACCGCCAACGACCAGCCGAACATCAGGGTCAGGGTGACCATCGTGGAGAGGTGCCAGCTGAACCCGGGCTGGATCTCGGTGCGCAACGTCCACAGCAACAGCACACAGACGGCCGTACCGAGAAACACGTTGAGCTGGTCCGCATCGGCCAGTCGCCGCCAGTTCGCCCAGCGCAACGCCCGCGTCATAAACCAGCCGTACAGGGCAACAGAGCACCACAGCCAGGGCGTCGGAAAAAGTTCGCCGGAAAACTCCATATTGCTTCGTCGTCTCACCTCGACCTGGCGTTCAACAGAAAGGGCCAACACCCTCGGTGCGCGGCAAACCGGATAGCGCGACCACATCAATATAGCAACAGCGGCGCAGGAAGCCTGCGCGGTCTGCCGCCGGATTTCATTGATACCTGTCAGTGGGGTCGGGTACGCGCAGGCAGTATGCCAGACGGCCGCACCCGAACCTGGCAACACTCAAGGGGCGCCACAGCGCGCCGCTATCCCCTGTAAGCACCACTGCACACCTGGAGACGGACGATGATTACGCATTTCGACATGATCACCGGTCAGCCAATCGCCGATGTGCAACCCAACGAGCGGAGCGATACCTGCACGACGGCCGTCCCCACGCCGACACTGCGAATGCTGACAGTCCAGGAGAGTATCGGTGCGCGAGACAAGGTCCGCCGGTTTCCGGCCGCCATCGCCGGGCTGCCGGTCGGCCAGCTGCTGGACAGGTGGCAGTGATGGCGTTACGTGCTCAACAACCCGGTGGGGGCTGCACGTCCAATGGCGTGACCACCAGGTACAGCCACTCCCCCCTGACCGCCAGTTCCACAGGTTCGAGCGATCTGCCAACGCAGGGACCGCGCACACAGTACCCGTCCTCCGGCCGAAACAGTGCGCCGTGGATGGCGCACTGAATGAAGCTCTGTTCAAGATCGAAGAACTGGTGCTGCAGCCATTCCAGCGGTGCGCCGGTATGCGGGCAACTGTTGCGGTAGGCGGCCAGCGCACCGGCCTTCCGCACCACGAAAAACCGCAATACCTGCTGCCCATCGAGGGCCACCTCGAATCCCCTCGTACCCGGATCGGCAATATCCCTTAGCGCACACAACGCGCGCTCCTTCGCAATGCCGCTCACTGGCCGGTGAGTCCCAGCAGCATCGAGAACAGCTCACCGTGCCCGCCGATTACGCTGGCGGCCTCCACCGCGAGCAATACCACGATGGCCCCGACCAGGCCGGGCAGCCAGCGATTCGGTCCCGACACACTGGCCATGCCGATCGGCTTCTTGCTCGGTTTCAGGCGGGAATCGCGCAGATCAGTCACGCGCGCCTGCTCGGCATCTTCCTGCAGCCGGTACAGTGCCTCCTGCAGCTGATCGCGCGCGGTCTCTGCCTCACGCCGGCTGAACAGCGCCTCGTCCGCCTCGACCAGTGCCTTCTCGCGTTCACGCTTCGCCTCGTCGACCTGCCGGTTTGCGTCCTCCAGCGAATCTTCCAGCATGTGGCGTGACGCCTCGGCGTCCGCAAGCTCGCGCTGCCGTTCGGTCAGCGACGATTCGAGCATCTCGATCTTCTGTCGCATGGCCTCCAGCGAAATGGCCTCACGGCCGTCAGCCTGCTGCAGGCGACGCTTCTGCGTCTCGGCCGCCGCCAGCTGTTCACGCATGTGGGCGACGTCACGGATCGCCTGTTCGCGAACCATTTCGAGCTCGCTGCGCAACGCCTCGACTTCGGACCCGGTGTCATCATCATCCGACCGGGCGGCACGAATCTGGTCGACATACTCCTCGATCACGCCGCGCAACTGCTCCACCTCGCCTTCGCGTACCGCCAATTCGGCACGCAGTGCATCGCGCTGCTGCTGCAGGTCCTGCTGGTCCTCCGTCGCACCGGCGTCGACCAGGGCCTGCAGGCGCGAGGTCTCCTGTTCGAGGGTCTGACTGCGCTCGTTCTCCCGCTCCAGCTGTTCGCGTAGCTCCCTCTGCACCCGCTCCTGTGCCAGCAGTTCCTGTTCGTGGGTGCGCAGCGCCTCGGAGACCTGATTTTCCAGATCGACCAGACGGGCCTGTTCATCGTCCTTGTCGCTCACCGCGAGCTGCAGGGTCTCCAGCTCAATACTCGCCGCGTTCAATGCCTCTATCAGTTCGGACTGCTCTTCGCGGGCAGCCGCCAGGGCCATTTCGCGCTCTTCGATACGCTGGGCCAGCTCGCGCACCTCGGCACGAAGTTGCCCTTCGGCCTGTTCCGCACCGGCAGCATCTTCGGCAATTCCGGCCTGCAGCGCCGCGTTTTCCGCCTGCAGGCGCTGCAGATCCTGCTGCAGCTGCACCACTTCGATCTGTGCCTGGTCCTGAGCGGCTGTCAATGCCTGCTCGGCACGCACCGCGGCATCACTCATTTCGGCACGCAGCTGCAACAGCTCCCTGTCGTGATCAGCAGCGGCAGCTTCGGCCGCACGCCGCATATCCACGACTTGCGCCTCGACCTGCTGCAAACGCGCCTGCGCCTG
>JAGRHB010000031.1 GCA_020445245.1 Gammaproteobacteria bacterium | reverse complement strand
AGATTGCGGATCAGTAGCTTCATGGGTTTCCCGGGTCATTGTGCAGCGCACACAATATACAACGTCCCGGGGCCGGGCTGCAGACAAGCGCGCACAGGCCGTGACGGCGGGCCCGCATTTTCGGTTAATCTGCCGGCCGGTCTTTGATGTACGCCAGGGGAAGAGATGAAAAGATTCAGTGCCTCGGTCAGTCCGGAAGGCAGCCTGGAGGTGTTGTCGCAGCTCGAGGTCAGGACCCTGCTGGACACCAGCGCGAGCGGCCTGTATCGCCTTTTCCGCAACTGCGCCCTGGCGGTCCTCAACAGTGGCAGCCACACCGACGACGCTCGCGAGATCTTCGACACCTACCGCGATTTCGGCATCAATCTGATGCAGCGCAACCAGGGCATCAAGCTGCGCCTGGAAAACGCACCGGCTGCGGCCTTCGTCGACGGCAAGATGATCCAGGGGATTCGCGAGCATCTGTTCGCGGTGCTGCGCGACATCATCTACACCCACAACGAGATTCAGGGTGATCCGACACTCGATCTGTCAAAAAGCGAACACATGACGACTGCGGTGTTTCATATCCTGCGCAATGCGCGGGTACTGCGCCCGAGCGTGGATCCGAATATCGTCGTGTGCTGGGGTGGGCACTCGATTGGCCGCGAGGAGTACGACTACACCAAGGAAGTCGGCTACCAGTTCGGGTTGCGGGGCCTGGATGTTTGCACCGGCTGCGGGCCAGGTGCGATGAAGGGGCCAATGAAAGGCGCAACGATCGGGCATGCCAAGCAGCGTATCGCCGGGGGGCGTTACCTCGGGCTGACCGAGCCCGGCATCATTGCCTCCGAGCCGCCCAACCCGATCGTCAACGAGCTGGTGATCCTGCCGGATATCGAGAAGCGCCTGGAGGCCTTCGTGCGTATCGGGCACGGCGTGGTGATCTTCCCCGGCGGGGTGGGCACCACCGAAGAGTTGCTGTATCTGCTGGGAATCCTGATGCATCCGGACAATGCCGGGCATCCGTTCCCTTTGTTGCTGACCGGTCCGACCGAGAGTGCCGACTATTTCGAGGCGGTGGACAGCTATGTGGGCAGTACGCTGGGGCCGGCGGCACAAGGCCTGTACGAGATCATCATCGGTGATCCGGTGGCGGTTGCGCAGTCGATGAAAGCCGCAATGGACAGGGTGAAGACGTTTCGCTGCGATGGCCGCGATGCGTTCTATTTCAACTGGCAGCTGCGTGTCGAGAAGGACTTCCAGGAACCGTTCGTGCCGACCCACGAGGCCATGGCCGGTCTGTCGCTGCAGCGCAATCAGGCACCGCACAAGCTCGCAGCCAATCTGCGCCGGGCTTTCTCGGGGATTGTCGCCGGCAACGTCAAAGAGCACGGCATCCGGGCGGTCGAGGAGAACGGGCCGTTCGAGATCCATGCCGAAGCGGATATGGCGGCCGCGATGGATGATCTGCTGCAGCGCTTCGTGCAGCAGCGGCGGATGAAGCTGGAGGGCGACTACACACCTTGTTACACCCTGGCCCGTTAGCGCCGGGACCCTTGAGCTGAGGCAATTCCCGACCCTTGAAAATGCGTCCTTCGGGCCTATCTATACAGCAGGAGGGTGGGGACTCACCCCGCCGTGGATGTCGTTTCTATGCAACTGATAGGGAGGATGCCGTCATGACCCTGATGAAATACGAACCCTGGAGCCTGCTGGAACAGATGCGCCGTGAAATGGAGCGCTCGATGGACGCCCGTACCGCCGAAGGCAGCAATGTCGCCACCAGCGACTGGGTGCCGGCAGTGGATATCAAGGAAGACAAGGACAGCTTCAAGATTGTGGCCGATATCCCGGGTGTGGATCCCAAAGATATCGAGGTCCACATGGAAAACGGCATGCTGACGATCAAGGGCGAGAAGGAATCGGAGAAGAAGGACGAGCGCGAAGGTTACAAGCGCGTCGAGCGTACCTACGGCAGTTTTTATCGCCGCTTCAGCCTTCCTGATACCGCAGATGCGAACAAGATCTCGGCCAAGAGTAACCACGGTGTGCTCGAGGTGACGATCGGCAAGCAGGAAAAGGCTCAGCCGCGCAAGATCTCGGTCAACAGCTGACCACCGAAGGGCGCCGCCATGCGGCGCCCGGTTTGCCCCCCAGCCACGCTGATATCGCGACAACAGGCGTCGATCGATGGATTACAAAGACTACTATGCGGTGATGGGAGTGGCGCGCGAGGCGACGCAGGACGAGATCAAGCGTGCCTACCGCAAGTTGGCGCGCAAGTATCACCCAGACGTCAGCAAAGAGGCCGATGCGGAGCGCCGCTTCAAGGAGCTTGGCGAGGCCTACGAAGTTCTCAAGGATCCCGAAAAGCGTGCCGCCTATGACCAGCTGGGCAGGGACTGGCGCGCCGGCCAGGAGTTCCGGCCACCGCCGGGTTGGGACGCCGGATTCGAGTTTTCCGGCGGCGGTTCGGGCGGTGCCGGACGTGGCGGCTTCTCGGATTTCTTCGAGAGCCTGTTCGGGCAGGGTGGCAATTTCCGCAATGCCGGCTTCACCCGCGGTGGTCGTGTGTCTGGTCGCGGAGAGGACCATCATGCCAGGGTCGAGGTCAGCCTCGAAGATGCATTCAATGGTGCCACCCTCGGGCTGAAGCTGCGCATCCCGGAATACGATGCACACGGCCGACTCAGTGATCGTCTGCGCAATCTGCAGGTCAAGATCCCGCGCGGCGTGACCAGTGGCAAACGCATCCGCCTGGCCGGGCAGGGCGGCGCCGGTTTCAACGGTGGGTCTGCCGGCGACCTGTTTCTCGAAGTCACGATCAAGCCGCATGCGCAGTATCAGGTCGAAGGAAAGGACGTCTTTCTGAACCTGCCGGTGACGCCGTGGGAGGCGGCACTCGGCGGCAAGGTCAAGGTCCACACACTGGGCGGCGCAGTCGATCTCAATATCCCGGCCGGTGCGCGCAGTGGCCAGAAACTGCGCCTCAAAGGTCGTGGACTGCCGGTCCCCAAAGAGACGGCGGGCGACCAGTTCGTGGTGCTGCAGATCGTTGCGCCGCCGGCGGATACCGAGGCAAAGCGGGCACTGTACGAGCAGATGGCGCGCGACATGCCGTTCAACCCACGCGCCCACCTGGGAGGTTGACGTGACCGGTGACCAGCAACTCTTCCAACCCGATGTCGAATACAGCTTCTCGCTGGCCGAGTTGTCGCAATGCTGCGGCGTTTCCAACGAGACGATCGTGATCCTCGTTGGTGAGGGCGTGTTGAGCCCGCATGGACATTCTCAGCGTGACTGGCGGTTCAGCGGTGTGGACCTTGCGCGTGCCCTGAGTGTGCTGCGGCTGGAGCGCGATCTCGGTCTGAACGTCGCCGGTGCAGCACTGGCGGTCGAACTGATGGATGAGATGCAGCAGCTGCGCGAGCGGGTGCGGCTGTTGGAGACCCTGATCTTCGATTGACACAGCCCGCCCTGTCATATGACAGCCGATCTGCCGCCTGGTCGCGGCGATGCAACAAACCCGTCGCGAAGCGGACGCCTGCGCGTCATCTCGGTCATATAGCCTTCGTCGAATTGCCTTCCGATCATTGCAGCATCCATGGCCCTCAAGACACCCCAGACGATATCCGACCGTTTCGATCAAAAAGTTTTCAATGCCATCTATTCGCGTGCCCTCGTCTACAACACCTGCTGGGAAGACCCTGCGGTAGACCGACTGGCGCTCAATATCGCACCGGATGACGCGCTGCTGGTGATCACCAGTGCGGGGTGCAACGTACTGGACTACGCATTGACCGGTCCACGCAGCATCCACGCGGTTGATGCCAACCCGCGGCAGAATGCCCTTCTGGAGCTCAAGCTGTCGGGTATCCGCAGTCTCGATTACGATGATTTCTTCGCCGCGTTTGGCAGCGGTTATCACCCGCGCTTCCGCGAGATCTATTTCGATGCGCTGCGTGCACATCTTTCGCCGTTCGCGCGCGGGTTTTGGGACAAGCGTGTGGACTGGTTCGGCAACCCGCGTGGCAGCTTCTACTATCACGGCCTGTCCGGCATCGTTGCGCGCCTGTTTCGCCTCTACCTTGCGGCGCGCCCGCGCCTGGCCGCCAGTATCAGCGATCTGTTCGAGACCCGGTCGCTGGACCACCAGCGGCATGTCTACGATACCCGGGTACAGCCACTGATGTGGACCCCGGCATTGAACTGGACCCTGTCGCGCCAGATTACGATGAGCATGCTGGGTGTCCCGCATCCACAGCGCAGGCAGGTGATGGATCAGCACCAGCTTGGTGTGGCGGGATTCATCCGTGAGTCGCTGGAATACGTGATGCGGCAGCTGCCGGTCTGGACAAACTATTTCTGGTCGGTCTACATACGCGGCTGCTATACGGAACGTTGCTGCCCCGAGTATCTCAAGCGCGACAATTTCGCGGCACTCAAGGACGGACTGGCCGACCGTGTGTCACTGCATACGTCTACGGTCACCGAGTTTCTGCAGGATTCTGACGAGCGTATCTCGAAGTTCGTACTACTCGATCATATGGACTGGATGAGTTCCTACTATCCGGATGCACTGGCCGAGGAGTGGCGCTGCATCCTGCAGCGTGCGACACCCGATGCGCGCATCATTTTCCGTAGTGCGCATGCCGCACCGGCTTATCTGCAGCACCTCGAACTCGGTGCGGATGGCGCACGGCTGCGCGACCACCTGGTGTTTCATGACAGCCTGGCGGCAGAGCTGCAGCGGCTGGACCGTGTCCACACCTATGCCGGTTTCCATGTGGCGGACATCAAGACATGATCGCCAACGATGCCCGTGTGCTGCTGCACCTGCTGCGCGGCCAGCCGCGTCGTGGCTCGCAGGCCGAACGCCTGCAGGCCTTTTATGCGCCCCAGGCAAGCCGCTACGATGCCTTCCGTGAACGCCTGTTGCACGGTCGACGTGAGCTGATCGGGCGGCTGGACGCGCTGCCGGGTGCCGCGGTGGTGGAATTGGGAGCGGGGACCGGGCGAAATCTGCTGTTCTTCGGCAATCGCCTCGCGGACCTTGACGTACAGCTGGTCGACCTGTGCCCGGCGCTGCTGGAGCAGGCGCGCAGGCGCACTGCAGATATGGACAACGTCAGGGTGGTGGATGCGGATGTCGTCAGTTGGCGACCCGAACGGCCGGTCGACGTCGTGTACCTGTCCTATTCCCTGACCATGATTCCGGACTGGCAGGGTGCGATCGACAATGCGATCGGCATGCTCAAGCCGGGCGGTAGCCTGGGCGTGGTCGACTTCTACGTATCCGCTGCACAGCCGGCGGCTGGACTTGAACGCCATGGGCCGCTGGCCCGCGCCTTCTGGCCACGCTGGTTTGCCCACGACGGTGTCCATCTGGATCCGGCTCACCTCGATTGCCTGCGCGCCAGGCTGCCGGACCATGAGTTGCTGGAGAGGCGGGCCAAAGTACCTTACCTCGCCGGGCTGAGTGTGCCTTATTACGTATTCATCGGGCGCCGCCCGGCGCCGCTGTCGGGCGGATAGGTCTGGCGCGCGTCAGCGGGCGGGTTCATTGCGCGCGCGGCGCCAGTCGTCCAGTGGTTGTACCAGCGGTGCGACGCCGTTGCCCTGGTACCAGGAGTCGACCGCAAACTGCCGGTGGGTCGCGGTCTCCTCGATCACGGCGGTGTGGTGAATGCTGAACACCCAGCGTTGCCGCTTCGCGGGCGCGGCGACGCTGTGCCAGCGCAACAAGCCGGCGTCCTGCAGCGCATGCAGATAGGTGGTCGCATTGCGTGACTCGGCGATACAGTCGAGCTGTCCGATTCGCCCCCCGTCACCGTTGTTTCGCGGCAGGTCGCCCGAAGTCCCGGCCTGTACACCGACCATCTGCTCCATCCGGGCAATCGCCATCGCGATCGACTGGCGCTCCTGCGCGGCGCTGGCGGCGGGCGCAAACAGTGCCACGAGTTCCTGCCATTGTGCCTCGCCGAGCGCCACTGCACGTTGTGCACGGCAGTGAAAGTTGATGCAGACATCGAGCGTCTGCGGCGCCGCACCTACAGTGGACGACACGGCTGCAGCAAGGCAGCACGCCGTACAGGCGGATTTCCCATACTGAAAGATTTTCGACGATGCCGCTGGCAAGTTGGCCTGGTTCTCCCTGGGTTGCCGCTGCAAGCGTACCGGCGCGCGTTCGGTAACAAAAGATTCATTTGGCGGGATATCCGATAGTCGATATATTCGGTCAAGTGAATATAACCCCGATAATGCTATTCGCGGCCTTATCACACGAGACGCGCCTGCGCTGCCTGATGCTGTTGCTGGTCCATGCGGAACTGTGCGTCTGCGAGTTGACGTACGCACTTGGTGTGGCGCAGCCACACGTGTCGCGGCATCTCGCCCAATTGCGAGAGCTCGGCGTGGTGACCGATCGCCGCGAAGGACTCTGGATCCACTACCGCATCAATGCAGAGCTGCCCGAATGGGCGATCGAGGTGTTGCGCAACACGCAACGCGGCATCGCTGACAGCCTTCCATATGCAGCCGATCGGGTGGCGGTGACAGCGATGCCCGACAGACCCGGTCTGCCGCGCTGCGGCTGACACCGGAGCGCGCCTCTTTCACTTCATTCAAGGGTTTTCGATATGACGGTTCGGGTGGGTATCAACGGTTTTGGGCGCATGGGGCGGCTCGGTCTGCGTGCAGGCTGGGGTAGCGGCGTATTCGAGATTGTCCAGGTCAACGAGATCGCGACCGACGCCGCGGGATCGGCGCATCTGCTGCAGTTCGATTCTGTCCACGGCGTTTGGCCGGTGGCCTGCAATGCGACAGGAAATGCGATGCAGCTCGAAGGCAGCCCCGTTGCACACAGCAGTAACGCCGCCATCGCCGACACCGATTGGTCCGGCTGCGATATCGTGATCGAGGCGACTGGCCGACACCATAAGAAACCGGCCGCTCTGCAGGCCTATTTCGATCAGGGCGTCAAAAAAGTCGTGGTGGCCGCGCCGACCGAAGGTGCGTTGAATATCGTCTACGGCATCAATCATCACCTGTACGATGCCAATGTACACCATCTGGTCACGGCCGCCTCCTGTACCACCAACTGCCTTGCACCGGTGGTCAAGGTCATGCACGAGAAGATCGGTATTGTCCACGGGTGTATGACAACGATTCACGACATCACCAATACCCAGACCATCGTCGACAAGGGCCACAAGGATCTGCGACGCGCACGTGCCTGCGGCCAATCACTGATTCCGACCACGACCGGATCGGCCAAAGCGATCGCCCGAATTTTCCCGGAACTTGACGGCAAACTGAATGGCCATGCGGTGCGTGTGCCACTGCTCAATGCATCGCTGACCGATTTTGTGTTCGAGGCGGCGCGTCCAGTCAGCGCCGATGAGGTCAACCGGCATTTTCGAGACGCAGCGGAAGGTGAGCTCAAGGGGATACTCGGCTATGAGGAACGGCCGCTGGTATCTGTTGACTATCTCAATGATCCACGTTCTTCGATCGTCGATGCGCTGTCGACCATGGTGATCGACGGCACCCAGGTCAAGGTCTACGCCTGGTATGACAATGAGTGGGGCTACGTCAATCGGATGATGGATATCGTGACGCTTGTTGCGCGGGGTATGTAACTGTGGATCTGAAAATGCTCGGCCTGGTATTCGGCACTGTGTTTCTCGCGGAACTCGGTGACAAGACACAACTCGCGACCCTGTTGTTCGCCGCTGACAGGGATATCAACAAATGGCTGGTTTTTGCCGGTGCGTCGCTGGCACTGATTGCGACATCAGCGATAGGCGTGCTCGGTGGTACATTGATTTCGCAATACATCAGTGAACGCACGCTTCATACGATCGCAGGCGTCGGATTCATCCTGATAGGTGTGTGGACCCTGGTGCGCTGAATCATCCATGGATGCCGGGCTGCGCAATTATTTCGTCGTCACCGCCGGTTACTGGGCATTCACGGTCACCGACGGTGCGATCCGCATGCTGGTGGTGTTGTATTTCCACCTGCTGGGTTACTCACCGTTCGAAGTGGCGATGCTGTTCCTGTTCTACGAATTCTTCGGTGTCGTCACCAACCTGGTCGGTGGCTGGTTGGGGGCACGAATCGGCCTGAACCTGACGATGCATATCGGCATGGCGATGCAGGTGGTTGCACTGTTGATGCTGACTGTGCCGGATGCCTGGCTGTCGGTGTCTTACGTGATGACGGCACAGGCTCTGTCCGGTGTCGCCAAAGACCTGAACAAGATGTCGGCCAAGGCCAGTGTGAAGGCGATGGTGGGTATGGCGGGCGAGTCGACACTGTTCAGGTATGTCGCACTGCTGACCGGTTCGAAGAATGCGCTCAAGGGTGCCGGATTTTTCATCGGTGCCGCGCTGCTCGACCAGATCGGGTTCCGTAACACCTTGTGCGTCCTCGCCAGTCTGCTTGCTCTTGTGCTGGCCGCCACTGCTGCGGTATTGCCGCGAGGCGTCGGCAAGACCAGTGCCAGGCCCAAGTTCACCCAGGTGTTTTCAAATCGCGCCGAGATAAACTGGCTTGCGGGGGCGCGTTTTTTCCTGTTTGGCGCACGCGACGTCTGGTTCGTGGTGGGACTGCCGGTATTCCTGTATTCCGTGCTCGGTTGGTCGTTTACGCAGGTGGGCAGCTTCTTTGCGGCCTGGGTGATCGTTTACGGACTGGTGCAGGCGGCTGCGCCCCGGCTTGTCAGGCGCAGCCATGACGGCGCCGGACCGAGCGGTGCCACGGCGCGTGGCTGGGCCTTCGCGCTGGCAGTGCTGCCTGCCTTGATGGCCATCGGATTGCATCAGGGCTGGGATGCGCGGTGGGTGGTCGTCGGCGGGTTGGTGTTGTTTGCAGTGGTCTTCGCGATCAACTCTGCGCTGCACTCCTACCTGATCCTTGCCTATTCGGATTTCGACAAAGTGTCGATGAACGTCGGCTTCTACTACATGGCAAACGCCGGCGGACGGCTGGCCGGTACGGTGCTGTCGGGCTGGGCGTACCAGGCACACGGGCTGGTGGGTTGCCTCTGGTGGTCGACGGCCTTCGTGGCGGCAGCCGCGTTGCTGTCGCTAAGGCTCCCGAATGTGACTCCTCCGGGCGCGGGTCGCCGGCAGCCGACCGTTGAGGGGATCGGGTAGGGCGCCTGTGCCTGGGTGCCGAGGAATCAACGTGCCAGAGGCTGGACTGATCTGGGTCTGCGCAACCGGACGCAGGGTGGGCGATACTGCATCGGGACTCAACTGCCGGGAACGGGCGCGGAACGATGTGTGAACTGTTTGCAATGTGCAGCCGGGAGCCCACCACGGTCGGGTTCTCTCTGCAGCGACTCGCCCGGCGTGGCGGCGCAGAGGGGCCGCACCGCGATGGTTGGGGAGTGGCGTTTTTTGCCGGGCGCGATGCGCTGCTTTTGCGTGAACCCGGGGCGGCCAGCGAAAGTGGTTTGGTGCGTTACATCGAGGATCATGGGCCGCCCAGCGCCATGGTGATCTCGCACATCCGCCTTGCAACCTTCGGGGAGTCGGCGTTGCGCAATACCCAGCCATTTATGCGCGAACTGGGCGGGCGCGCCCATGTGTTTGCACACAATGGCGACCTGCCCGGGTGGGAACGCGGGGCGCGGCCGAGGACCGCACGGTTTCGTCCGGTCGGTGAGAGCGACTCCGAGGCGGTGTTCTGCCAGCTGCTGACCCGGCTGGCAGCGCTGTGGGACAGGCGGGGCGATGGTATTCCGATGCTCGCCGAGCGACTGGAAGCCATCGCCGAATTTGCGGCGACGCTGCGCGCAATCGGGATCGCGAATTTCCTCTATTCGGACAGCGACGCCTTGTTCGTCCACGCGCACCACCGGATCCCGGACGGTACGGTGAAGCAGCCCGGCCTTCACCTGTTGCAACGCAGCTGCGAGGAGTCAGTGCCGGATCTGACGGACTCTGGCATCCGTCTGCGTACTGTGCAGCAGGCACTGACGTTGGTCGCGAGTGCCCCTCTGACCGGCGAGGACTGGTGTGCATTGCATGAAGGCGAGGTTCTGGCGATCCAGCGGGGGAGCGTCACGTCGCGACTGCGGGCGTGACGTCGCGGCCAGCGATATTTCCCCTGAGACGGGGCTTTCACGAGCGTGGTTTTGCACCCATCCGGGGAGGTTTGAGACTAAAATCTCCCTTTAATGACTGAACGTCGTCTATATCCCCGCCATTCGCTGTCCTGTGCGCTGCGTGTAATTGACCACCTTGGCGCGCCGCATGACGCGACATCCTGCGATGTCTCCATCGTCGGTCTCAGTCTTTACATGGGCCGTGCCGATGTGGTTGAACTCGCGCAGGGTGGATCGATTCTGACGCCGGGCGATGCGTTCGAGGTCGATCTGCCGACGACACCCATGGACCCCGGAAGCGATCTGCTGCGCCTTGGCTGCCGTGTAAGGCACGTGCGACGACTGTCGCTGGAGCGCTATCTGATCGGCGTCCTGTTTGCCGATCCGAGTGACACGGAGCTGGCAAAGCTTGAAGCGTTGCTCGAACGGATTAGCGAGAGGCGGTTCGTTTAGCGCGAAACAATGCGCAGTGCTGCCGTTCCCCCTCTTCCGCGCGCGGGAGAGGGACGGGGTGAGGGAAATGATCATGCAGCGTGAGCCCTGGCGGCTCCCGTCATCGATACGCCTTGCCAAAGTTCAGTTCGAGTCGCACGAGCAGTGATAGCTCTTCGTGGAAATCATTCTGCTCCGGCCAGGCGATCGTCGGCTGAATGTCGACGTAGGCCCAGGTCTTGTAGACCAGCCGGCGGTAGCGTAGCCGCGCAAAATAGTTGTGAACCTCCCACTCCGGATCGTCGTCGGCACCGGCGCCGATCTCGTACGCCAGGCCGGCACGGGAGGCCAGGCGCTGGAACAAGGAGAATACCTGTGCAACATTGGTTTGCTCGGTATCGTGCCGCCATGTAAGGCTGGTGGCGGAACGGAACAGTATCTCGTCACTGAGTCTGTGGTCGAAGTCGACCGTCCCGTCCAGGCCCGCACCATCTTCGCTGAACCACGATGCCGTACCTGAGAGCCGCGACACCCAGTCGCCGAGCGTGATGTAGCGAATCGCGCGCAACCGCACATAAGGATCTGGCGGCCAGGTGGCGCGCACGCCCAGGGAGGGGCGCAACAGCCACCTGCTGGCTTGAACCTCACCTTCGAGTCCCAGGGTGTAGTCGGATGTCTCACCCAAGGCCCGGAAGGGGTCGTCGATCGGTGCGTCTTGCGCTTGTCGGTCCGGATCATCCTCCAGCACGAGGCGCAGGCGATTTTTTGCACCCGGCAGGGCCATTTTCGCCCTGATGCTGCCGTTCAGCTTGAGCGCTTCCCCTTCCTCACTGCTGGCGTCGATACTGATCTG
>JAGRHB010000318.1 GCA_020445245.1 Gammaproteobacteria bacterium | reverse complement strand
GTCGGTTTATCGGTCAGCAGGATGTGGCCACGTGCATCGCGGTATTTGTACACGTCAGCCGTCGCTGCAGGGGACAGAACCGCCCCGCACGCCAGTCCAGCCAACAATGTCTTGATTACGAATCGCATTCTTTACTCCTGCCGCGAAGTGTAGCATCGGGCCTGCAGGCCGACACAGCCGGGCCGCCGGACTGCGACCTGCCTAACGCTTAGCGGCGAACCGGAGTCGGGACTTTAGGCGCCGTGTTCCGCCGGGCCGCAGCGCTGCCAAACCAGGGTGCGGTTGTTGACCGGCATCTCGATGTCCTCGATCAGTGCCAGACCGGCGTTCGCGGCGAGCCCCGTCAGCCAGCCGAGGTCGCGAATCCCCATCGCAGGGTCACGCTGCTTCAGCCAGGCATCGAAGCGCGCGTTGCTCTCGGAGGTATAGGCGCCATCGTAGTTGAATGGCCCGTACAGCAGGAACAGGCCACCGGGCCTCAACACCCTGCCGACCCCGTGGATCATCGCCTCGACGGCCGCGGTCGACATGATGTGCGCGGTATTGGCACTGAACACGGCGTCGAATCCCGATGCCGGCCAGTCGTCCGTCAGCACGTCGAGGTTGACCGGTGGCTCGACATTCGGCAGCGCCGCCTCTGCTAGCCAGGCCATGATGCCGGGATGATTTTCCGCCCGGTCACTGGTCTGCCACACCAGGTGCGGTAGATCCGCCGCAAAGTAGACCGCATGCTGGCCGGTCCCGCTGCCGATTTCCAGCAGGTGCCTGCAATCGCAAAGGCGCGGCTGCAGCACCGCGAAGATCGGTACGCGGTTTTCGACACAGGATTCGGCAAACGGCCTGTCAGGCACCGCAGCACTTCTTGAATTTCTTGCCGCTTCCGCAGGGGCAAGGCTCGTTGCGCCCAACCTTCGGCGCCTCATGGCGCTTTGTCTCGGGCTTGGGCAGCTCACCATCGACGTAGTACCAGCGTCCGTCCAGGCTCTGAAACCGACTGCGCTCATGGTGCCGCTGGACCTTGCCCTGGTCCTTGAAATCGGCGATGAATTCGACCCAACCCTCGGCATCGCCGGGCCGCCCTGCCTCGGTGGACACGATCTGAAGGCCCAGCCACTCGGCCCCCTCGGACCAGCGCCTGGTGGCATCACGATCCCAGTCGGCACGGTGTTCCGGGTGCAGGGTCTCTCCCAGGTAATCGATCGCATGTTCGACATAGGCGCTGTAGCGTGACCGCATCAGGGCCTCTGCAGAAGGGGCGACCGCCTCGCCTTCGACGTAGGGGGCACAGCAGCTGCTGTAGGGTTGGCCGGAGCCGCAATGACAAAGTTGCATGGGTTGAACATCCGTCGGGAACTTCCGGCCGGATTCTAACGCGTTCAACGTACCGCCGCCCACGGCGTGCGGGCACACCCCAAGATGACACGCCGGAGTTTCAGATCACCCAAACCAGGGTCATCGCGACCACCACAATCGCGGCTGCCTCGAAGACCAGCGTGGCCAATGACACCCGATGCGGAGGAGACTGCAATTCGCTTTTCGCCGTCTGGTACAACATGGTGGTTCCTTCCTGGTAAACTACTCTACACTGTATATACAGTTTATATACAGCGACAGTGAAAAAGTCCAATGGCGAAAGAAAAAATCATCAACTTCCGCATTGATGCTCAGCAGAAAAAGGACGCGAAGAAGCTTGCGGAAGCGGATGGACGCAGCCTGTCCAACTGGATCACCCTGCTGATCGAGCGGGAGCTTAAGAAGGCCCGAAAAAAGACCTGAACCATGCGGCGTCCGCCGGTTCACCTTGCGAAGACCCTGGATTCACAACCCGAGTTCTTCCCAGCGCCTGTTGACGCGCTTGACCGAGACAGGCAGCGCTGCCCTGATTTCCTGCGCGAACAGCGAAACCCGCAGTTCCTCGATGAGCCAGCGGATCTCCTCCAGGCGGGGATCGAAGCGGCCCTGCGCCAGCGCCTGGCGGTCGCGCTCCAGCCAGAGGCGCTGGATCTCTTCCATCTCCTGCATCCGCTGTTGATCGCGCGGCGCTGCGGTCGACAGTTTTTCCAGGCGCAACGCCATTGCCTTGAGGTAGCGCGGCAGCTGTGCCAGCCGATCTGGATCGGTCTGCTGCAAAAATCCGCGATAGACCATCCGGTCGAGCTGGCCCTGAATGTCGGAAACCGATTCCTGCCAGTTGGGCTGCTGCATGGCTGCGAGTTTCGACCGGACCTGGTGGGCCGCGGCAAGAATCTCGCCGACCAGCGTGGCAATCGAAAGCAGCGCCGGGCCAAGGCGCGGCCGCCCCTGCTCGCGGCAACGCTCGAATGCGGCCTGATCGCGGATCCCCCAGGGGACTTCGAGAAACGCCCGGTCGACTGCGAGGGTCAGCAGTTCGTCCAGCAGATCCGGCGCACCTGTCGCTCCGTCGTCCGTGATTTCCGCCACCTTGGCGTAATGCAGCCGCATCTGCTGAAGGTCAGGAATGTTCTTGCGCAGATTCCGCACCGTCCTGGCCTCGCGCAGCAACAGCAGTCGGCGAATTCCCTTGCGATGTTCACGTTGCGCCGCCTGCAGGCTGTCGAGCACACGCAGCTGCACATGGTCTCCATTGTCGACCAGTGCAGGGAAGCCTTTGACCTGCATCTTTCCCGTGCGCTGAGTGACCTCTGCAGGCAAGGTCCCGCAGGTCCAATCGACGAGTCGGTCGCCCTGTTCCACACCTCCGATCACCCGCTCCGCCGGCAGCGCCCTCGCCCTGCCGGAAAACTCCTTTTGCAACATCGCAAGGTCGCGTGACACCGCCAGCTCGGACCGACCC
>JAGRHB010000317.1:1549-2817 GCA_020445245.1 Gammaproteobacteria bacterium | reverse complement strand
TCCGCAATTCTTGGCATTTACCGGCTCCCTGTCGTCTAACATCCAACCCCACCAAAATAATGCAATTTGGTGGAACATTGTGCAACAGGCAGAAACAATAAAAATGCGTTTCACGCGATCAGGGTGGGACGAATGTTGTTTCGTACCGTTTCAAAGAAATGCGCATAGGCAGATGCCGGGGGAGCCAAACACCAGAAAAGCCGGTCTGAGTACGCTCAGCCGGCTTTTTGTTTGCCCGCCCGATCACCTGGTGTCTTTGACAGGCATCCCGCCACTGCCGCATATTTCAACGGAACTACTGCACCGGGTGCCACGATTTGAAGATCGAGCTGGCCGAAGCCTACCGAGACACCACCCTGGGCAGCGAGGGTGCAGAACTGCTCAGCCCCTGTGTGCAATGCGGCCAGTGCACGTTCCGCTGTCCCACCTTCCGACTGCTGGGCGACGAGTGGGACGGTCCGCGCGGCCGTATCTACCTGATCCAGAAGATGCTGGAGGGTCGTGCGCCGGGTGGGTCCGACATGTCCCCCGGCTATTCCCTGGAGTCGCTCCAGGGGCGCAGCCTTGCCGGCAGCGTCCAGCATCACCTTGACCGCTGCCTGAGCTGCCGCTCCTGCGAGGCATCCTGCCCTGAAGGCGTGCGCTACGGGCGACTGCTCGACGTCGGCCGTGAGCTGGCGGAACGGCTCGCACCCCGGCCGATCGGCCAGAGGCTTGCCCGCCGCACCGTGCGTGCACTGGTACCGCACAGGCGCCGGTTCACGGCACTGCTGCGCACCGGGCAGGCCCTGAGATCTCTGCTACCCCGAAACCTGCGGGTGCGCATCCCGCGGCGGCGGGTGGCAAACCGCTGGCCCGCGCAAACGCACAGCCGCAAGATGCTCGTCTGGCAGGGCTGCGTGCAGCCGGGGCTGGCACCGGACATCAACGCGGCAGCCGCACGGGTGTTGGACCGGTTTGGCGTCGAGCTCATGCCGGCACCGGATGGCTGCTGTGGGGCCATCAGCCTGCACATGGCCGCCAGTGACGAGGCGCGCGCGCACATGAGGCGCGCCATCGATGCACTTTGGCCGCATATCGAGGCCGGCGCTGAGTCCATCGTGTTCACGGCCAGCGGCTGCGGCATGCACTTCCGCGACTACGGCGAGTTGTTGCGGGACGATCAGCGATACGCGGAAAAGGCGCGGCGCATATCAGGGATGACGCGCGACATCGCCGAGGTCGTCACCGCGGAATGGACCGAAGCGTCCGGTCTGCGGCTGCCGAGC
>JAGRHB010000317.1:0-1452 GCA_020445245.1 Gammaproteobacteria bacterium | reverse complement strand
GCATATCAGGGATGACGCGCGACATCGCCGAGGTCGTCACCGCGGAATGGACCGAAGCGTCCGGTCTGCGGCTGCCGAGCCCGGCACATCCGCTGCGTGTGGTTTTCCAGTCCTCGTGCAGCCTGCAGCACGGCGAGAGGCTCAACGGGATCGTCGAGCAATTGCTCAAGCGTGCCGGCTTCAAGCTGTTGCGTGCGGCCTATCCGTTCATGTGCTGCGGGGCAGCGGGTGCCTATTCTTTGTTGCAGCGCGAATTGTCCGAGTCGCTGCGTGCCAGCAAGATGGAAACACTGCTCGCCGTTCGACCGCAGGTAATCGCCACCGCCAATATCGGCTGCATCAACCATCTTTCAGAGACGGCCCCGGTGCCGGTGCGGCACTGGATCGAGTTGCTGGACGAGGCCTTCGTCGCCGCGGCGTCCGATCCAGCGGGCCCCGAAGTCACGCAAACCCCGGCCTGATTCCACCGCCATCACGCGGGATCGGCGGTGTGGCTCAATCACTCATCGCCATGTGGTAACGCCGGATCAGACTCGCGGTCGACGAATCGACACCGGCCGAACACGCGATCTCGCGGAAATCCGCAAGGATCTGTCCGGCCAGTTGCTTGCCGAGCTCGACCCCCCATTGATCGAACGAATCCACGCCCCACACCACACCCTGCACAAACACCTTGTGCTCGTATAGCGCGATCAGCGAGCCAAGCACCTTCGGTGTGACCTGCTCGACCAGCAGCATGTTGCTCGGGCGGTTGCCCGGGAAGGTGCGGTGCGGGACCAGTCTGTCGATTACCTCGGCGGCGATTCCGCCCGCCTGCAGTTCGCTGCGTGCCTCGGCCTCAGTACGCCCACGCATCAACGCCTGGGCCTGCGCAAGGCAGTTGGCGACCAGTTTGTCGTGGTGCCCCTCCAGCGGATGTTGACTGCGCAGGGGCAGGATGAAATCGGTCGGGATCAACCGGGTACCCTGGTGGATCAGCTGGAAGAAGCTGTGCTGGGCGTCGGTGCCGGGCTGGCCCCAGACCACAGCGCCGGTGGCGTAGTCGACAGGGACGCCGTCACGGGTGACCCGTTTGCCGTTGCTCTCCATATCCAGCTGCTGCAGGAAAGTCGGGAAATGCTCGAGGTACTGGTCGTAGGGGATCACCGCCTGGGTGTCGGCCCCGCCGAAATTGTTGTACCAGATGCCGAGCAGCGCCAGGATGATCGGCATATTGCGTTCCGGAGGCGCCTCGACGAAATGCTCGTCCATCGCGTAGGCACCGGCCAGTAGCTCGTCGAAACGATCAGGCCCGATCGCCAGCGCGATCGGCAGGCCGATCGCGGACCACAGCGAATAACGTCCACCGACCCATTCCCAGAACTCGAACATGTTCTGCGGGTCGATCCCGAACCCAATCACCGCCTCGCGGTTGGTCGACACCGCAACGAAGTGGCGCGCTATCGCCGACTG
>JAGRHB010000316.1 GCA_020445245.1 Gammaproteobacteria bacterium | reverse complement strand
GCACCGGCGATATCGTATGGTTTCCGGTGACCCAGGCCTTCTATACGGGAATACTGGGCTGGGTACTCGCCATCCTCATCTATTTCGGCGCCGCCTATGCGATCAACGGCATGCTGGTCGATCAGCTCCCCGCCGGACAGGAGGTCTGTATCCTGCTGCCACAACACTATCTGCTGGCACTCGCCCTGACCGTCGGTGCCGCCGTTCTGGCCGCCGCACTCGCCGGCTGGCGCTCGGCGCGGATCGAGCCCTCGGACGGGCTGCGCGAGATCTGACGTCAAACCCGAAAATCGGCTGACGGTGCGTTCAGCGCCGGTTCAGCCGGCATGGCCCAAAGTTGCTCTCAGGATCAGCAAGGATCCGGAATTGCCTAACAGGAGAGCACGCCATGAAACTTTCGAAACTGCTGCTGACGAGCGCCATTGCACTGGGCATCGGCCTATCGGGCAATGCCATGGCGCGTGACGGCGATGGCCGCGGCTATGGGCGCGGCGAACACCACGAGCGCCACCAAAGCTACCGGCACCATCGCGGACATGACCACTATCGCCCGCGGTACGAGCACGTGCATCGGTATTACTATGCCCCGCCGGTACGCAGCTATTGGCGCCCACCGGTGGTTCAGGACAGCTGGTACGGCATCCACCTGTTCTTCGGCGGTCATTGATCGGCACGGCTGCGCGGACGGCGCCCGCAGGGGCGCCTTCCCGCCGAAGCGACAATCCTCAGCGGGTGGCCCGACGGCGCAGCAACTCGATGTGCTGACGCAGGTTGAACAACTGATCGGTGAACGACAACGGCACCTTCACCAGCCGAACCTCGGCCTCGATGCGGTCAAGTTCCAGGAAATACGCCCGGTTGTCGATATCACCGGTCCCCAGACGCTGTTCGGCAAGCTCCAGCTCGTCGTACCAGCGATAGACGCGCGCCCGCATCCGCCACGTATAGATCGGCGGCATGACCTTGATCAGCGGGAACATCAGCACCAACAGCGGCAACAGCATGACCTTCAGCCGATCCACCAACGACGCCGCCCAGAACGGCAGGAAACGCTGCAGGAACGGCGGGCCGTTGTCGTAAAAACGTTCGGCTTCACTGTTTAATGGAAACGCCAGCAGGCCTGGCATCGGAAACTCATCCTGACCTTCGAACAGGCCACCCTCTTTGTGCACCTCGGTCGCGGCCAGCAGCATCAGATCAACCACCGCCGGGTGCAGATCCGGACTGCTGACCAGGTTGGCGGTGGTCGCGAGGAGATGCACCGTCCGCTCCGGGATATTGGCCGCCAGGTCGACCACACCTTCGGGCAGCTCCAGATGGCGCAGGAATCGATAGCGCCGGCCGTAGGCCTCGGCACGCGTGAAGTCCGCCAACGCGATCCGGGGATCACGCAGCAGGCGCTTGACGGCATCGCTATGCGCCGAGATCACGAAGAACGCCGCATCGACGTCACCCGCCAGCAACGCGTCGACCGCACCCTCGCCCCCCAGGTCGGCCCAATCGGCCTGCTCACCGATGCCGTTGTCGGCCAGCAGCCGGCCGGCCAGGGCGCGGGTGCCCGAGCCTTGCGGCCCGACCGCCAACCGCGCACCGGCAAGATCGCTCAGACGCTCTACCACCAGGTCGCGCCGGTGAAACAACCAAAGGGGCTCGTAGTACACGCTGCCGAGCGAGGTCAGTGCCGACGCGGAACCACCGCCATCGACACCACCCTGCACCAGCGCCAGCGAGACCTCGCCTTTGCCCAGCAAGGCGAGGTTCTCCACCGAACCCTTGGTCGCGCGCACTTCCAGCGTGATTCCTTCGCGCGCCAGGTACTCGGCATAGCGCTTGGCAAACGCGTAATAGGCGCCGTCCACGCCGCCGGTGGCGATCACCACGTGATCCGGAGGGGCCGGTTTGATGAACTGAAAGGCGAGTATGAAAGCCGCGACCACCAGAAGGGCCGCGGGGCCGTAGATCGCGAGTTGATGTCGTAGCGGATTTCGATCGAGCGACATGGGGTGGTTCTCTGCAATGAACTCCTGTCTATCCTAGCCGACCAGGATGTCAACCAAGGTCGAGAGCGTGCGCACTTCGAGATCGGCGGGCGCAAGTTCATCGGGCCAGCCTCGCCCGTCGCGGTTTACCCAGACCGTCGACATGCCGAGATCACGGGCGGCCTGCACGTCGCGCGCCGGATCATCTCCAACGTGCAGAAACCTGTCGATCGGGACACCGCTGCGCTCACTGGCAGAATGGAATATCGCCGGGTCCGGCTTGGCCGCACCGACCTCGGCGGCCGTCAGCGAGTGATCGAAACTGGCGTGCAGCGGTGTACGGTCGATCTGTGAATTGCCATTGGTCACCGACACCAGGGTGTAGCGGCCACGCAAGATTGCCAGTGCGTCGACAACCTCCGCGTAGGGCGTGACCTGGTTGCGCGCGGCGCGAAAAACATCGCTGGCCGCCTGCGCCACTTCACTGCCGTACCCCACATCACCCAGCAGCAGCGTCAATGAGCGCAGGCGCACCTCGGTGAGATCGTGCGCGATCTCCGGGTGGCTCGCGCCCAACGCCAGCCGGTGCTCGCGCAATTTCCCGGGCGAATAGCGCTCGGTCAGGCGCGGCGCCTGTACCTGCAACCACGCATAACATTCGGCCTCTGCCGCATGGATGACCGCATGACACGGCCACAGGGTGTCGTCGAGATCGAAGGTGATCAGCGATACGTGCGCGAACGCCGGTTTCAACCCGGCGTCTCCTGGATGGACGATGTCGGGGCTTTGGACTTCAGGGCCTTGCGCCACAGGTGGTGCAGCAGCATCGGCAGTGGCATGCGCACCCA
>JAGRHB010000315.1 GCA_020445245.1 Gammaproteobacteria bacterium | reverse complement strand
TCGAAAATGGGCTGGAAATGCAGCTCGAAGGCATCGTCGATCAGCGCCTGGCTGATGCGCTCGCGCCATTTCGCACGTGAGGCGAGAAGTTCCTTGGCCTGCTCATCGGGTGAATACATATGCCAACGGCCGCTTCCTGCTTCCTTTGCCTGGTACATCGCCATATCGGCATTCGCGAGCAGGTCGTTCAGATCACTGCCGTGGTCCGGAAACAAGGTGATCCCTATGCTGCAGCTGACCTTGTGTTCACGCCCATGCGCCGCGAATTCAACCTGTCGCAGTTCGTGCTGCAGCTTGTTGGCCATGTATACCGCTTCCTCGGCCTGCGCCTCGGGCAGTACCAGGGCGAACTCGTCACCACCGAGGCGCGCCAGGATGTCGGAATGGCGTACGGCATCACGCAGACCACTCGCCACCAGCAGCAAAAGAGCATCACCGGCCTGGTGACCGCTGAGGTCGTTGACATATTTGAACTGGTCGAGGTCGAGGAACAACAGGGCGCCGGTTCGCTGATAGCGCACGCTCAGTGCGAGGATGCGGTCGAACACCTCCTGGAAGCGGCGGCGGTTGAACAGATTCGTCAGCGGGTCGTGATCGGCCAGCCACATCAGGTTCTGCTCCGCCTCGGTTCGCGCTGTGAGTGCGCTTTCCAGGTCGTCTGACAGACGTTTAACCGAATCAACCACGATGTCGATCTCATCGGCAGCGATACCACGGCGGCGCAACGGCAGTGCATTGCGCAACGCCGCAAAGTTGCTGCGCCCGAGATCGGGCAGCGCGGTTGCCAGTTGGCGGATGCGATTCATCGGTTTCCACAGAAAGACCAGGAGGATGGACCCGGTGACCAGCAGACCGGCGATGCCACCGGCCAAAATCACCCGGTTGGCCTGCGCCAGTTGCGCAAGGTCGTCGCTTACCGGGCTCATCACGAGGAACGAGGTATCGTTGCCCGCGGCCCGGTCACGTCCCAGCAGGCAGGCGAACCACTGCTGCTGATGCTCTACAAACATCACCTCGTCGACGATGTCGGTGAATGCGTACCGATCCTGCAGTGCACCCAGTACCCCGAAGGTGAGGGCCGGGTGGCTGAGCGCGGGCACCGCCATGCCCCAACCCGCCAGGAAGCGTTGCCCGGCAGAACCTTTTGCCTCGTTGCGCTCCCCGCGGGCCACCAGGACTGCCACCTCTGAGCCGGACAGCCGCTGAAACTCCAGGACTCCGTCGGCGACCGAACGACTGATCACCAGAACACCACCGCGCAGCGAGCCTTCCAGCTGCGGAACTGCAAGCGTCAAGACACAGTCGTCCAGGCAGTCGATTCGCCCCGCCGGCGCATCATTGGCGATGGCCTGCTCCGCCAACTGCCGGTGGCTTTCGATATCCTGCCCGGCACCGAGGCCGTCATGCAGCACGCCATCGGAATCAAGAAACGAAAGAGACCCGATCCCCCACTCCAGGCTCAGCATCGCGCTGTGGCGTCCCAGGATCGCCTGCAGTTGCGCGGGGCCCTGGACCCCGCTTTGTCCACTGTCGAGCAGTGGGATGAAACCAGCAAAGCCCGCCAGTTGTTCATAGTCGCGCTGCAGCAGCCCCGAAATCATGCGCTGCTGCTGGTGCAGGAGGTCCAGCTTCTGATCATTGAACTGGTTGTTCGACTGACGGTAGGCGACCAGGGTGATCAGCGAGTTGACGACAAAAAGAACCAGGCTGACGATCAGACCAACCTTCCATTTGAGACTGATGAACAGAGTTGGTTCCTTCGTGCTTTTCTGGTTCGCGCCGATCATTTGCGATCCGTTTTCAGAATCGGTATGAGGCCAGCAAGGAAAACATCTCCCAGTCCTGTACCGTCGCGGATGGCACCGGGTTTTCGCGCCGTGGCAGGGTCCAGGTACCGTCGTTCCACTGGTACTCCGCCCGCAACATGAAACTCGGGGTGACATCCCAACGCAGGCCAACCATCCAGTCTTTTCGGTAGAAGGCGTGCGGCGGCACAAAACCACCGGTGGCGGCAGACTGCTGGGTCCCTTCGCGGTCATCCTTGTCGGTAAACCCTTCGCTGTACCGCACCACCCATTCCAGGTCGTCACGTAACAGATAGCTGCCCTGCAGGTAGTATCCCTGCACCGTGCTGTCGCGGTTATCCACAAGCGGGCCGAAGCCATTGAACTCGATCGGCTCTTCCATGTACTCGGCGGTCAGGCTCCAGCGCTCGGCCGTGTATTGCACGGAGGCGATCCAGTACAGGAGATCGATTTCACCACTGCCGATGGGGTCGGCAGGGGCGGCATCGAATGACAGGTTGACCTTCGCTGCGCTCAGAGAGAAACGCCATGCACCGTCACGCGTTTCGTACTCGCCGCGGGCGATGATGGCCGGATCACCGGATTCCACGTCACCGCCATAGTCACTGCCCAGGAACGAGATCTCGACGTTCTCGTCGACGGGACTGCTGCCCACACCAAGGTTCAGCGAGAAAGTGCCTTGTTCGTCATACAAGCGGCCATAGAACTGCAGTCCATCGGCAGACAGGATGAGATTGCGCACCTGATCGAAATAGATCTGCTGGGGAAGAAAGATGCTCGGCCGGGTGAAAGCCACGTCCCGCGTATCGTTGTAGAGGCCAAGCGGATTCTTCGATCGACCGATCATGACTCCGTAGGCATGTTCCGGGGTATTCGAGATCGTCCAGTCGACCAGCGCGTAGTCAATCACGGGCGACCCGTCATACATATCACCCGCGCGGCGTGACAGCAGCTGCCCGGACAGCAGCACCGAAGGTGTGGCCCTGAACGACGCGTTGATACCGAGCTCGGTGAACTCAGTACTGC
>JAGRHB010000314.1 GCA_020445245.1 Gammaproteobacteria bacterium | reverse complement strand
TTGGACCGGACGACACCGCCAGCCCCTCGGCCGCGACATTGCCGTCGGTAAGGTCGATCACTCCACCGGCCTGCACCGGGTAGCCGCGCAATTGACCACCGAATTCACTGATCCTTGCCTGCAGGGCCAGGTCTTCACCATCAGCGCCCAGACTCCCGCTCACGGCCACGCGACCACTGAGCTGGCCTGGCCAGTCCGGTTGATAAAGGCCCGGGTTGATGCGTTCGGCATGCACATCGACATCCCAGCTCACCCCGCCGCTCCAGCCTATCGTGCCGCCGACCCGCAATCGGCCATCAAGCAGGCCCAACTGCAACGGGGCCAGTTTCAGTCCGTCCAGGTTGCCGGTGCCGACCAGGTCCACGTCGGCGACAGGGATCCCGTCACCACTGACCTTGCTGCGAAAAATGAGGCGGTAGTCTTGCGCCGTACCCTGGACATTGAGGTGGCCCTCGTCGGCGACCACCTGCGGACTGCCCCGCAGCGGCCACCCCAGTGCGGGCCAGTCAGCGGTCAGGTCGAACCCCGGCTGCAGCTGGTCGAGCCTCAACTCACCCTGCAGCTGCACACGGGCCGGCGCGCTGAGCACTAGGTCGATATACGGGCGCAGTGCCGTGCCACGCAGCGCCAGCCGACCCCCGACTGCACCTATGTCCGGACCGGTCAGGGCAGCATCGACCGCCAGCGACAGAGCGCCGACAATGTCGTGCGGCGACATAGACTGCATCTTCAGGTCACCGCCGATACCGATCCCCTGGCCACGGAAATCGAGGTCACCGACCACCAGGCCGTCCCCATCGAGGCGCGCGACCAGCGCCAGATGCTCGACTTGCAGAGTATGTTCACCCTGCTGCACGGACAGGCGGTCGAGGCGCAGGCGATCGAGACGTACCGTCATTGGCAGCACGATGTCGGGTATCTGCGGCACACTCGCCGGCGCATCGGTCGCGGGGGGCGGAACCACGTGGACGTCTGCCGCCTCCAGGGCGACGACATGCAACCGACGATCGAGCAGTGCGACCGGTCGCCAGTGCAGCAGCAGCTGACCAACCTCGACCCGCATGTCGGCGCCGGCAAAGGTCACACCGTCGAGCTGCAACCGGCCGAGCAGGGTCCCTCGCCCACGGTCAAAGCGGATGTCGAATCCGTATGGGCGCGCCAGGTCGGCGGCCTGGTGCAATAACCAAAGCGAACCCGCCTCGGTCATCGGAAGCATCAGCGCGGCAAGCAAAAACGCGAGCAGCAGGAACAACGGCCACAGCAGCAGTCGGGCAAGCAGGTGTCGGCGATTCAAAGATCTGCGCCCAGTCCGAAGTGCAAACGCCACTCGTCGCGATCGGTGTCATCGGGTACGGCAAAATCGAGCCGCACCCGGCCGACCGGCGAATACCACCGGATGCCCACACCGTAACCGTAACGCGGTTCGAATTCCTCGCTGTTGAAGGCATTGCCGCCATCGACGAAAGCGGCCACCCACCATTCATCTTTGACCACCGGGTGTTCGTACTCGATGCTGCCCACCAACAGGTTGCGCCCGCCTTCCGGCAGGCCGGTGGCGTCCAGTGGGCCGAGCGACTCGTAGGCATAGCCACGCACGCTGTTGTCGCCTCCGGCGAAGAAACGCAGCGAAGCGGGCAGCTTGGTGATGTTCTCACCGATGCTGGTGCCGATATCAACCCGGCCGGTGACGCGGCCACCGTCACCGAAACGATGGATACCCTTGGCGCTGCCGCGCAGCTGCAACATGGTCACGGTGGAAAGCAGGTACTCCGACGAAGCGCGTGCCTCGAGGCTGACCCGATAACCGCGCGAGGTCCGCACGACATTGTCGGCCTTGGTGCGTTCGAGGCGATAACCGGGCATCAACAGGGTCGCCGTAGTGCTGTCATTGCCGACCAGTGATTGCTCGTGCAGCAGCTCGAGGAAGCGCGTATGCGTCCAGGTACCGGTCTTGATCGTCTGACGCGCGATCAGTGATGCGCTGTCGCTCTCGCGCGAATCGGTCACTTCGTGCAGCACGCGGGCACCAAAACTGAAGTTCTCCCGATGCGGGTCCTCGCCGGGAATAAGGTAATCGGCGACAAGGCTCGACTCGACCGGCGAAAGACGCAGATTGCTGCTGAAGCGGTGCCCTTTCGAATTGATATAACGGTTGTCGTATCCGAGACTGACACGCACCCCGGTATCGGTAGCGTAACCGGCACCGGCGCGCCACACATGCCGGTCCGCCGACTCCAGCAGGATATCGACTGGCACTGACTGGTCCACCGCCTCGTCACGGCGCGGACGCACCTCCACCCGGCTGAAATAACCCCCGTCGCTGAGGCGGCGGTCGATCGCCGCCAGTTCGCGCGCATGAAATGGTTCGCCCTCCCGGGTCTTGGCCAGCTTGCGCACGAAACCCTCGTCCAGCGCCTGTTTGCTGAAACGCAGTTCGCCGAACCGATAGCGAGGCCCGCTTTGCGCCTCTATATCGATCTCGACCCGAGCCTCATCCGGATACACGCGCAGCTGTTGACGCGTGAACTCGAAGTCGAGGTAACCACGTTCGGCAGCAAACACGCGCAACCGCTCCTTGATGTCTTCGTACTTCGCATGATTGAGCACTGCACCCTCGGGCAGTGGCAGCGACGCAAGCACCTCGGCCAGCCGCTTGTCGCTGCTCGCATCGCCCAGCACCACGACATTGCGCTTTCGGATGATCGCCGGGGCTCCCAGCGTGATAGTGAAACGGGCCTGCCAGCAGTCACCCTCGGTCGTCAGGCTCTTTTCGACCTTGGACCGGTAGAAGCCGAACGCGCGCAGTGCCGGATCAATTTCCTTTTCGGCGCGGGCGAACAG
>JAGRHB010000313.1 GCA_020445245.1 Gammaproteobacteria bacterium | reverse complement strand
CTCGTCGAGAAACAGGGTGCCACCGTCGGCGCTCTGGAACAGTCCCGGTTTGTCGCGTACCGCACCGGTGAAGCTGCCCTTGATGTGGCCGAAGAACTCGCTCTCCATCAGTTCCTGCGGGATGGCGCCACAGTTGACCGCGACGAAGGGCTTGTCGGCGCGCGGACTGCGGCTGTGGATCGCGCGTGCGGCCAGCTCCTTGCCGGTGCCCGATTCACCACTGACGAATACCGGTGCCTGGTTGCGTGCCAGCTTGTCGATCAGGCGCCGGATCTCCTGCATCGCCGACGATTTGCCGATCAGTTCGCCCTCTCGTTTGGTCCTGGCGGGGGGGGCGCCCTGGGCCACGCGCAGCGCTGTTTCCACCAGGCGTCTGAGCACAGGCAGGTCGACCGGCTTGGACACGAAGTCGAAGGCCCCGGCCTTGAGCGCCTCGACGGCGGTCTCCATGTTGCCGTGCGCGGTGATCACCGCGATTGGCGTTTCAGGGTTTTCGGCGGCGACCTTGCGCACCACGTCGATGCCGCTGCCGTCGGGAAGGCGCATGTCGACCAGGCAGAGGTCGAAGCGGTTGGTGCCCAGCTGTTCGAAGGCCTGCGCCAGCGTACCGGCGCTGCGACTGTCGATATCCATGCGCGCGAGCGTGATCTCCAACAGTTCGCGGATATCCGGTTCGTCGTCGATGATCAGGGCCAGCGGGCGGTTCATAACATCCGTGTGCGCTTCGGATTGGGGAAGCTTAGCCGAAAGCAGCTGCCGCCGGTGGGCTGGCTGAGATACTCGAGGCGGATGTGGTTGGCCTCGCACAGCTGGCGCGCGATATACAGGCCGAGTCCGGTGCCCTCGTTGCGTGTGGTGAAGAAGGGTTCGAACAGATTGCCCTCGGCCTGTTTCGGGATGCCCGGGCCGTTGTCGCGCAGTTCCAGAAACGGGCCGCCGGATTCGGGGGTTATGCCGCCGACCAGACGGATATTGAGTTGGTCCGGGTCCCTGTCGAAATGCCGCACCGCGTTGTCGCACAACACGTCGATTGCCTGACGCAACTGTCCCGGGTCGGCGAGCACCGTGGTGCCCTCGGGCTCGATCTGCTGTTGCAGCTGTTCCTCACCGAGGCGATGCGTCTGCCGGATGTCTTCGATCTGCTCGTGCAGCCACGGTGACAGTTTGAGCGGCTTGGGGTGGGGGTTGTGCTGGCGCGACAGCTTGAGGATGCTCTCCACCACCTCGTTCACGCGACGCGAGTTGTGCTGGATGATCTCGATCATGCGCTGGTCGGTGGCCGGCAGGTCCGGTGATTCGTCGAGTAACTGCGAGGCGTGGCTGATCGCCCCGAGTGGGTTGCGGATCTCGTGCGCGATGCCCGCGGTCAACCGGCCCAGCGATGCCAGCTTGAGCTGCTGCGCCTCGGCGGTAAGCTGCGCGGTGTCTTCGAGCACGATCAGCGTGCCGGGCTCGTCGCTGGTACCGATCGGCGTGAAACTGGCGCGCAGGTCGCGTCCGCCGGAGGTGGCGCGGAAATCCGGGCGGCTCTGCGCAGGGTCGCGGAACCACTGGCGGAACTGCTGTGCCAGCGGTGGTGAGGCCTCGGCCAGTGGGAAGTGACGCATCGCAACCGGCATCCCCAGCAACACCCAGCCGGCCTCGTTCATGACCTGGATGGTCTCCTGCTGATCGATGACGAGGATCCCGGCACGCATTTGCTGGATCACGAAATCGTTGAGCTGTGCCAGGTTGGCGAGGTCGGAGCCGCGCTGGTGGGCGAGCTGTTCGCTCTCCGCGGCGCGCCGGCCGAGGCGATGCGCGAGCAGGGCGAGTGCAAAGAACGAGGCCCCGAGCAGGCCGGCCTGGGTATAGGCGGTGTCGCTGAAGGCCCCGGTGATATGCGAGTAGATGCGCTCGGTCAGTACGGCGAGGGACGCCAGGGCGGCAAACAACAGCGAGGTATGCCCGACCAGCGACAGGCTGCCCAGTGCGATCGAGACCGCGATCAACATGCCCAGGCCCGATTGCACGCCGCCGCTGGAATGCATCATCACCGTGATCAGTACGATGTCCAGGAACACCGCCAACTGGCCCTGCTTTTCGCTGTCGCCGACACCGCGCAGGTGCATGATCAGGGCGGCGATGGCAAGGCCAAGGTAGAGGTGGACGGCGATCTGGAATACCCCCGGCAGGAAGGTGCCTAGCGGGCCACGGCCGATGCCGAAATAGACCAGCAGCAGGGCCACGCCGAGCGCCACCCGGTACAACAGGTAAAGGCGCAGGTGACCACCTTCGCCGGCAAGCCTTGGCGCATGGCCTGCGTCCGCGTCGTTTTTTTGCTGCGTGCTTACGATCAACCCCTGTCTACCGTGAATCTGCCGCCCGGCGCGCAACCCCGGTGGTGCCTAATAGTCAACAGTGATTTGTCTTTTTGCGCTTGCCGCTGTTCTGCACCAGAATGCAGCCAGTCGACGCTGCATGGGATCTCCAGGTGAACCTACACGAATTCCAGTCAAAAAAGCTATTTGCGGGCTACGGCATCCCAGTACCCATGGGTTACGTGGCGGGCACGGCCAAGGAGGCGCGACGTGCCGCCGAAGACCTGGGCGGTGGCAAGTGGGTGGTCAAGGCGCAGGCGCATACCGGTGGGCGCGGCAAGGCCGGCGGAGTGGTGCTGGTCAATACACCGGCCAAGGTGGAGAAGGAGGCACGGCGCATGCTCGCCAGCCGCCTGGTCACCAGGCAGACCGGTGCCGAAGGTCTTCCGGTCAGTTACATCCTGGTCGAAGAGCCGACCGGGATCGCGGAGGAGCTGTATCTCAGCGCACTGGTGGATCGCGCGACCCGGCGGGTGTTGATCATGGCGTCG
>JAGRHB010000312.1 GCA_020445245.1 Gammaproteobacteria bacterium | reverse complement strand
CTGACCACGATCGGTCGCTCGATCAGCTTCGGGAAGCGGACCATCAATGCGATCAGCTGCTCGCGACTCAACGAAGGGTCGTCTGCGCCGCTTGCCTTGTACTCGGCCTCGCCCTTGCGCATCAGTTCGCGCGGTGTCAGGCCGAGCATGTCGAGCAGGTGCGACAGCGTGGCGGCATCGGGCGGGGTGTCGAGGTATTGGATGACCTGCGGCGTCAGCTGCTGCTGCTCCAGCAGTTGCAGCGTCTGGCGTGACTTGCTGCATCTGGGGTTGTGGTAAATGCTTATGCTCATGGGCTGCCAATACGCGGGGTGATGGATGTGCGCGGATTTTATCAGGCTTGCCGGGTGGCGGTGACGTGAGCGAAAACTTATCAGGATCGGCATGGCGGCTGCTGTTGACCGGCGCCACGAGGCTGCGCGGCTTCCTGGAGCTGGTAGGCGACCGTTTCCTGCGTCACGAAGGACCGCAGAACGCAGCGGCCCTGACCTACACCACGCTGTTGTCCCTGGTTCCGTTGATGGCAGTCACGCTGGCGGCTTTTTCCGCGTTTCCGGTGGCCGACCGGGTCTACGATCTCGTACAGGACTTCGTGTTCGATAATTTTGTGCCGACCTCGAGTGAGGTGCTGCAGCAATACCTGTCGGAATTCAGTGCCAAGGCCTCACGGCTGACCGGTCCCGGCGCGGCTTTCCTGGTAGTGGTGGCACTGCTGATGATGGCGAACATCGAACGTGCGTTGAACGCCATCTGGGAGGTGCGGGCGAAACGCGGCTTCGCCAGCAGATTCCTTATCTACTGGGCAGTGCTGTCACTGGGGCCGATCCTGATTGGTGCCAGCGTGCTGGTGACCTCGTACATCGTCTCGCTGCCGCTGTTGTCCGAGGCCGCCAGCACCGGGCTGGGCCGGCGTCTGCTCGGACTCACCCCGGTGGCCGCCTCGGCGATCGCCTTCACGATGATGTACATCGTTGTCCCCAACCGCAGGGTGCGCCCGGGCCATGCGCTCACCGGTGGCGTGCTGGCGGCCCTGCTGTTCGAGGCAGCGAAACATGCATTTGCCGTCTATATCACTGAGTTTCCGACCTATGAGGCGATCTATGGTGCGCTTGCCACCATTCCGATCTTCCTGGTCTGGCTGTACCTGTCCTGGATCATCGCGCTGCTGGGCGCCGAAGTGACGCATTGCCTGAGTATCTATCGTTGGAGTGTCAGTGATCAGCGCCGCTGCAAGACAGGCATGGGGGATGCGATTGCGGTGCTGCTCGCGCTGGATGAGGCTGCGGCCAGGGGAGAGGCGCCGGGCACCGATGAGTTGGCCGGCCTGCAACGGCGCTGGATGGAGCCGCCGCTGGACGACCTGCTGAACGAACTGAAAGACCTGCACTGGGTGCACATGACGCGCGACGGTGGCTGGGTCTTGGCGCGCCGGTTTTCCGATGCGACGCTGCTGGATCTGTTCGCCAGTCGGGCGTTCGACCTGCCGCGTCGTGACGATCCCGACTGGCCCGGCGATTCGCGTCTGGCCGACGTCCTGGATAGGGCAAACGCGGGGACCGCGGCGGCGCTCGAGGTGCCGCTGGCGCAGTTCCGGCTGCAGCGTGCGGACACCGTTTCGATGCACACAGGTGCGGGGGCGGCGGGTGAGGTCTGACGCAGGCGGGGCTAGAGCTCGGCGACTTCGACGTCTATAAAGGCTGTGCTCTGGACCACTGATGTCAGGCCGAGCATCCGCAGATTGTAGCGCGTGCTCGGGCCTTCCACGCTGATGGTGTCGCCCTCGCGGAACAGGTTGCGTGCGGCGATCAGCGTGAACCGTCCGCTGTCCATGGCATGTTGCAGCAGTGCGTGGTCGTCGAATCGGCCGCGGTCGGCCGCAGCGCCGGAAATGGTCACCGGGACCAGTCTGCCCTGCAGTTTTTCGACGCCGATCTCTATCTCGTTGTGCTCGTTGCTGGCCAGCCGCAGCACGCGTGCGGCGAAACCGACTGGGGCGCCGCCGCTGGTCGTGGTCTCCGCCTCTGCGAGTATGGGTTCCCCGACATTCAGTGGCGGGTTGAGCGGCCCCTGGAGGTGAAATGCCGCGCCGCTGCGCGACTGATTGACCTGACGACATGCGAGCGGCGAGAACGCCTGCCCGTGTGGGGCTGTGCCCTGGGTGAGTTCGCTCAGACGGCGATGGATGGCGCGAAGGCCGTACAACAGCCGGTACGGGTGGTTGCGCGGCTGCCGCTGGCTCTGTCGTTGTTCGGGCGTCTTGCGGCCCTTGATCACGTCCATCAGCGCCTGCTGCAGGCCTTTGGGTGCCATCGGGTCCGATTGAAGCTGTTGCAGGAACGCGTCCGTCGCGACGTAGCGCACGTCCGGTCCGGGTTTGCCGCGTCGTGCGCTCGACAGTGGGGGCAGGGTGCCGCTGATGTCGAGCGGGATGGCGTAGGCGCCCTGGGGCAGTACGGTCAGTTGCAGCGCGTCAGTGTGCTGACCGGCCCAGTGAACCCAGCTAAGGATCTGGCCTGGGCGGTGGCGATGCGGGTCGCACAGGCTGATCACCAGGGAACGGAAAAACAGTCCGCGCACCGTGTCGGGTTCGTTCCCCTGTGGCGACGCCGACCTGATTGCCTGCCGGCTGCTGCGTTGCCGCTCGGCATGCACGAAGATGTTGAGCAGCAGGCGCCACCCGTCGGGCGTGAGTCTGTGGTAGTGCAGCCGCTGAATGTTGGTGGCGCTGTCCAGCAGGCTCATTGCGCGGAACAGCACCGCCGCCGGCACATCTTTGCCGCTGCGCAATAGATCGTTGGCAAGTCGAAGGTGGCCATGTGCCAGCTCCACCAGCAGTTCCACCAGCTGGTATTCCAGCTGGTC
>JAGRHB010000311.1 GCA_020445245.1 Gammaproteobacteria bacterium | reverse complement strand
GGCTGATCCATCACACGGACCGGGGCAGCCAGTATGCCGGTACAAGGTATCAGAAGGTGCTCAAACAGCATGGCATGGTCTGCAGCATGAGCCGGAAAGGAGACTGCTGGGATAATGCCGTGGTGGAGCGATTCTTCCGTAGCCTGAAGACAGAGCGCACCAATCACCGGTTGTACCGGTCCCGGGAGGAAGCCAGGAACGACGTGATTGATTACATCGAAATGTTTTACAACAGCCAGCGGTTACACTCGTATCTGGGCTATCAGAGCCCAAACGAATTTGAATCACTGAAATTGAGGATCGCCGCTTAACGGGGTGTCTATTTTTACTTGACCACTACAACCTGCCCGCAGGCGATACTCATGCAAGGGTACTCCGCGACACGTTCGGGAGAGACTCTCAGTTGGACATTGTGCCAGCAGCGGGACACACGACGACTTCCACGCTATCGGAATCAGAAGAGGTGCCAGAGCCAATCGACGTCATGGCTGGTATCGAATCCCGCATGATCGCGGCCCTCCGATCTGAAGCCAAATTGATGACGAAACTGGAATCGATTGAAGGTGCCGCTTGGGGCTCGGTGAAGGCATTCTTCCTTGAACAGCTCCCCGATCATCTCGATGACAGAGACCAGCTGTCGTATCGACTGGTCAAGAAAGCGATGGATGAAATCTTCGGCGTGCAGGACCATGCGTGGGAGACTTTCAAAAACCCGTCGAATGTCACATATATCCGGAAAAGGGCGTGACCGAAGATGACCACGTGCGTAGTGAGTACATCATTGAACGGAATCTGCCCGTACTTCACCATGTTTCCGTTGGAGTTCCCGCTAGGAATTCTGCGCAGACGCGCCAAGATGCATCAATCGGTGCTCGATCCCTTCTGTGGGCGTGGGACAACCAATTTCGCAGCAAGATTGGTCGGATTGCGCTCTCTGGGCGTGGATTCCAGCCCTGTCGCGACTGCCATTACTTCGGCCAAGCTCGTCAAGGTAAGTACTGCGGATGTACTCGCTGAGGCGCGAGAAATCCTGACGGGCATCGAACCTGGCAACATCCCCTCTGGATCGTTTTGGGGTTGGGCGTATCACGCCGACGCCCTTGTGGACCTTTGCCGCTTCAGAACCGCTTTTCTTGAAGACTGCTCAAGTCCAGCTCGCATCGCTCTCCGGGGGATCATCCTCGGTGCATTGCACGGGCCAAGACAGAAGACATTTCAAAGCTACTTTTCCAATCAGAGTCCTCGAACTTACGCCCCGAAACCTACTTACGCGACCAAGTACTGGCAGATTCGTGGCATGCGCCCCTTACAAGTCAATGCTCTTGAAATCATTGAACGTAGAGCGAAGCGGTACTACGGATCTCTTCCAGATGGTGATGGCGAAGTTCGCCTTCGTGATAGTCGTGAGGTTGATTCACTATCTCCAGAGTCGGGTGAGGCACGATTTTCGTGGGTGATTACATCACCGCCCTACTATGGTATGCGCACATACATTCCCGATCAGTGGCTTCGCTATTGGTTTATCGGCGGCCCGGACCGAGTCGACTACACCAACGAACGCCAGGTTTTACACTCGAGCCCCGAGAGCTTCACGGCCGACCTGCGCAAAGTGTGGATGAATGCAGCAGAGTCCTGCTCTACAGACGCCACGATGGTCGTGCGTTTCGGCGGGATCTCCGATCGGCGTGCCGATCCCTTAGAACTCGCAAAAGCCTCTTTTCGTGACAGCCCTTGGCGGTTATCGACCATCCGTAGTGCAGGGTCAGCGCTCGAAGGGAAGCGGCAGGCGGACGCTTTTCTGCGAAGCCGAAGCAAGCCCGTAGTTGAATATGACCTTTGGGCTAGGCTCTCATAATCGAGCGGCTTCTCCCCATTATAAGTATTTCTTGAACGTGCTCGCCGTCACCACCACGCTCAGCGCGAACAAGGTCGCGAAAGGAAGCACGACGAAGCTCGGGTGAAGACTGAACGGCAGAGCCAGATAGACCACCCAGGTGAGAACGAGCAGTGGCAGGGCCGACCGCTTGGCCCAGTGGTAGACGAACGAACTCTCGCGTCCCCCGCCCCACCGCCGCAGATCTCGCTTCACCAGGCCGTCCACGATGGCGACCAGGGTAAACATCACGAACACCGGCATGGCGAGCGCCAGGACCGCTAGTCGGACCGAGAAGACCTGCGTCACCTGCATCGCGGCAAGCACGTACTCTGCGACGGGCTGAAACGCGGCATACAGCCGTGACCGCAGGCCGGACTCACCGGGCGCCGGGGCCCGCCCGATCCACTCGATGAAGTCGGTTATGCGGGTGAATTCGAACAGGACATAGTAGGTCCGATCGGCGAAAGTCTTGGTGAACTGAGCAGGATCCGAGCTGACAAGGCTGCGCCCGAAGTCGGCCTGCAGAAACCCGATTTCGGCGGCCAGCATGCCGCGGCTGTGGTCGAGCCCTTGCTCCGGCCACCAGAAGGCCATGCCCACCCACTCGGTGAGTATCGAGAAAACGAGCGAGAGTAAGAGCCACTTAACCCCCTGGGCGAGGATCGTAAGAAACCGGGAGATGAGTCCTTGCCGAACCTCCCGCCGCCGTGGATCGGCAGTCGCTTCAGCCACCAGCCTCGGTCTCCGGAGTCACCAGCGCGTCGGTATCGGCGATGGCGTGCCACCAGGTCTCCCTCGTGCGATACCAGTGGTCGTTGGTGATGTAGGTGCGCTCCATCTCGTTCGCGATAGCGGCGATGTCTACCGGCATCGTCGGGTCGCCGCTGTCGTCCGGCAGCGGCATGCGTACCTTCCAAAGCCGTCCACCTTCGAGCAGGGCGAAGGCCTGCCCCTTCGGCAACCGCACGAGCTCCGCCGGCGTCAGCAT
>JAGRHB010000310.1 GCA_020445245.1 Gammaproteobacteria bacterium | reverse complement strand
GCGTCGACGATGACATGCTCTTCTCTCCTCTCTACCGTGATCTCTTCTCTGCAACCACTTCTCTACCGAAGCGCGCTTGCCGGCTGGAACGACGCCGCTGCGGCTCGTGTCCGTTCGTTCAGCACATAAGTCGGAAACTTGGTGGGGCTCTTGTCTTGACGCTTGCTGCTTTTCTCGGATCGGCACCGTAAATTCTTGTTATCGAAAACTATGGTTCACGCAGTTATCGAATTCCAAGACCATATTCCGATCGACCCCATAGGATTCCGTTATGGATGAGTGATACACGCGGCCCAGGCGGCACGCGGCGTTTGGAGGTCGGCACATGCAGCGCACTCAATCCGTCCCGGTTTTGCCGAGGAAGTCCCTGACTGCTTCCGCCGTGTGTTCGGGAAACTCCTCATAGAATGAGAGTTTTCCCTGAGGCATCTGTAGCGTCTGGATGTTGCCGAGAGCGGCGAGCGCCTGCATCTCCCCGCGCGACTTGCGTGGCGCGTCCGCAGCAAACAGCTGCAGCGTAGGGATGGCGAGCTGCCGGGCGGCATCGAGGAACTCGCCTCTGTTGCGACAGGGATCGAGCCGTCCGGCGACGAAACGTATCGAGGCATGGCGCGAGCCCCGCGCGCGCGTCACCGCGCGTTTTTCCCGCAACCGCTTACCGGTCAACCATTTTGGGTCGGAGTAGACATGGCCGCGCGCCATCATGCCGATGACGAAACGGTTGATATTGAGGCGATAGAGCAGATGTCCGAGGACAGGAGCATCCACCGCTTTCGGGATCTTCGCAAACAAGGGCCGGTCACCGCCCGTCATCGTCGGCAACGGGCCACGCCAAGTAGGTGACAGAAGGACGAGGCGCTGCGCCGCCTGTTTATCGCGCGCAAGGTACCGCAGCACATACCCCGCCGCATGACCGGCGGCGACGATCGCGGCCGGGCCCTGTACCGCATCAGTGAGCAGGTATTCGAGAAACGCCTCGTAGATTGCAGGACGCCAATCGACGAACGGCCGCGCCAGTTCACCGAACCCCGGCCAGTCCACGGTGACCGTATGAAACGAGGCCGCAAGGCGCCCCTGCAACGCCGCCATTTCCAGCCGCGTCGATATCGAGCTGAGCGCAGGCAGGAACAGCACGGTCGGACCCGTTCCCACACGGTCCATTCCCAGCGTCAGATCCTTTCCGTCGCAACGCCAGCGGACGACTTCGTATCCCATATCCCAAGCCCCTGCGTACGAGGTTACTGGTGGCCCCCGACCACTTCACGCTCAGATCCGACGTGCCAGGTAGGTGTAATAGTTGCAGCAGGCGAAGAACGTATTGTTCTGCATCGACTGCTGCTGCGCCGCCCACCAGTCCGCCACAGCGTCAGCCGGCAAGAGGCCCGCATCTGCCACATACGAAACGTACGCCTCGGCGAAAGACCTGAAATAGCTGGCACTGCCAATCTCGGCGACTGCGTCGCCCCAAGCAGCGGTCAGTTCGAGTCCAAGGTCCGGCAGCAGTCTCGGCAGATCACGCATGATCCGTGGGTTATTGAATGTGGCGTTGACCAGCGCGGCATCCATCCTTCGACCGAAATCGGGGTCGGGGAAGGCGTACGTCAATGATTCATAGTCGCCATCAAAGATGACCACGGTCCCGCCGGGCCGGACCACCCGAGCCATCTCGCGGATCACTGCGCCCGGTTCTGTCACGTGACTGATCAGCGTGTGCGCGATAGCCGCATCAAAAGATGCCGTCGGCAATCCCATGCTGTGGGCATCTTCGACGCGGAAGTCCACTAGCCCCTCGATCCCTTCGGAATTGGCGAACCGGTGAGCTGCCTGGATGAACGAGGGACACTGGTCGACCCCGACCAGCCGCCCGCTGAAATCGCCACGCCGTGCGAGAAAGCGCAACATCGCGCCACTGCCACAGCCGACCTCCAGCACCTGCGCCGATGGCGGGAGTGCCAGATGCTTGACGTATTTTTCGAAAAGGCGCGTGAATACCGGGTCCTGCGCGCGACTTTCCAGTCGCGTAATCAGGCGCTCGACTGCCCCCTGATCGAGTTCGGTGGAAAACCTGTGGGGGTCTCGGGCACTCATGCGTCAAGCCGCTACATCGGACCAACTGGAATGGCCGGAAGGTTCACCAGGTTTTGTACGGCAGGAACTTGCCGTTCAGCGTCACCACCACGCGATCGCCCTTGGGGTCTTCCTGCTTGTCGATATCCATCGTAAAGTCGATCGCACTCATGATGCCGTCGCCAAATTTCTCGTGGATCAGTTCCTTGATGGTCTCGCCATACACACCGACGATCTCGTACCAGCGGTAGATCACCGGATCGGTCGGGATCGCCTGGCTCCACGTCTTGTTTGGAAAACGCTGCAGTGCGGCCGCCACATCACCGCCCAGGCCCAGCGCTTCGGCCACCGCCTCGGCGGGCTTCTTCTCCAGATGATTCATTCCGAGGCAGGCCGAACAGGTGAATTCGGTCGACACCTGCGCGGCCTTCGCGATGTCTTTCCATTTCAGGCCCCGGGCAAATTTGGCCTCGAGGATTGCTTCTTTCATGTCGGCCTTGTTCATCGGTAACTCCCCTGATCGTTGAAGGCAAACCATCACGTCGCGCACCGTATCGCTCGATACCGGACGCCGGCGCACCCGACCGGGCAGGACGGCCACGGTCGAGGGGCACCACAGAAAATAGAGGCGACCGCCGGCCACGCCTCGATGATTAACAGTACTTAACGGATTGGCCGCTGTCCGACAGCATGAACATAATGTTTTGTTAATATCCTTAAGGAATCTCTGATCAAGTCGCGCCGCATGGGATAATCGACCAACCGAGCAAAGGGAGCAACAGACGACGATGAAGCAA
>JAGRHB010000309.1 GCA_020445245.1 Gammaproteobacteria bacterium | reverse complement strand
CACGCGCGAGGCACCGACGCCGACGAACATCTCGACGAAGTCCGAACCGGAGATGGTGAAGAACGGCACCTTGGCCTCGCCGGCAATCGCACGGGCCAGCAGGGTCTTGCCGGTGCCGGGTGGGCCGACCATCAGCACGCCGCTGGGGATCTTGCCGCCGAGCTTCTGGAACTTGGACGGGTCCTTGAGGAAGTCGACCAGCTCCTTGACCTCATCCTTGGCCTCTTCACAACCGGCGACATCGGCGAAGGTCACCTTGACCTGGTCTTCGGTCAGCATGCGCGCCTTGCTCTTGCCGAACGACATGGCACCACGACCGGCGCCACCGCCCTGCATCTGGCGCATGAAGAAGATCCAAAGGCCGATCAGGATGAACAGCGGGAACCAGTTGATCAGGATCTGCCACAGGATCGACGGCTGCTCCGGCGGCTTGGCGCGTATCTCCACGCCGGCCTTGAGCAGGTCGCCTACCAGACCGGGGTCGTTCGGCGACTCGGTCGCGAACCGGCTGCCAGAGGTCATGACACCGTCGATTCGACCATCCTTATAGATGGTCACGCTGGCGACGTTCTTGCGATCAACCTGCTCCAGAAACTTGGAGTACGAAATCGCCGGGGCACCGGTCTTCGGCGTGGTGAAGCTGTTGAACACCGTCATCAGCACCACGGCGATGATGACCCACAGAACTATGTTTTTGGCCATGTCGTTCACGGCAGTTTCCTCATGCCTGATCGGCGTTGCTGTCCGGCCCGGACACCCGGACGCTGGTCAAAAGCGCCTGAAGGGCGCACAGTTTTCATCGGATTTTTTGTAACCTACTACGAATGATAGTTCCCGGCTACCAGATAAACCTCGCGGCTATTGGCACGCGAGGCCTTGGGTTTGCGCGTTACCGCACGACCGAACCTCGCCTTTACCTCGCGCATCCAGTCGTCGAAACCTTCGCCGTGAAACACCTTGGAGATGAAGCCTCCCCCCGGTCGCAGATGCTGTCCACAGAAATCGAGCGCCAGCTCGCACAGGTACATCGCACGCGGCTGATCGACCGCCGCCACACCACTCACATTGGGGGCCATGTCGGAAATAACAAGGTCCACCTGGCGTCCGTCCAGGACATCCTCGAGCAGGCGCAGCGAGGACTCTTCGCGAAAGTCGCCCTGGATGAAGGTCACACCCGGCAGCGGGTCCATCGGCAGGATATCGAATGCGATCACCTCGCCCCTGGGCCCGACCAGGTCTGCGGCGACCTGTGACCAGCCGCCGGGTGCGGCGCCAAGGTCGATGATTATCTGCCCGGACCTGATCGCATGATCTTTTTCCTGGATTTCCAACAGTTTATATGCTGCACGCGAACGAAAGCCCTCGCGCTTGGAGCGCTTGACGTACTCGTCGTTGACATGCCGCTGCATCCAGCGGTGGCTGCTTTTCGATCGTGCCATATTCGGGTAAGACCGGGTCAGAGTGGTGAAACAGCGACGAATTATGCCAGCCGGAGACGATCCGCGATTTTACCGCGCACAGGCCGTGCGTCCGATGACACTTATGACTATAGTTGGCGACTTTCCAGCGAGCCCGGCCGATGAAGCTTTCCGAACCCCAGAAACGCCACCTGCGCACCCTCGGCCATCACCTTAAACCCGTGGTCTGGATCGGTCAGCACGGCCTCAAGGAGAGTGTCCTGGCGGAAATCGATCTCGCACTCGACGCCCACGAGCTGATCAAGGTGAAAATCGCTGCGGACCGCGACGCCCGCGCGGTGCTCTCGGCGGAGATCTGCGAACGGACGGGCGCCACACCGATTCATGCGATCGGCCAGATGATCATCCTGTTCCGCCGCAACCACAAGAACCCGAAAATCGCGCTGCCATCAGTCTGAACTGGTGGCAGCGCAGCGAGCTCAGGTGTAACGCACCTCGAGGATCTCGAACTCATGGGTGCCGCCAGGCGCCTCCAGCGCCACCTCGTCGCCCTCGATCTTGCCGATCAGCGCACGCGCCACCGGCGAGGTGACCGAGATCTTGCCGTGTTTCAGATCCGCCTCGTCGATGCCGACGATCTGGTAGGTCTTTTCCTGGTTGGTATTGATATCGAGCAACACCACGGTCGAACCGAACACCACCTTGCCCCCGGCGTTGAGCGTGCTGACATCGATCACCTGGGCGTGTGACAGCTTGGCCTCGATATCCTTGATCCGCCCCTCAATGAAGCCCTGCTGCTCGCGTGCCGCATGGTATTCCGCGTTCTCCTTGAGATCGCCATGCGCGCGCGCCTCGGCAATCGCCGCAATCACCGCCGGTCGCTTGACCGTCTTCAACTCGGACAGTTCGGCACGCAGCGCCTCGGCGCCCTGCAACGTCATGGGATGCTTTTCCATCGTCAGTTCCTCGCCCGGGTGTTAGGCGCCATGCAATTCGCGCAGGCTGTTTACGGTCAACTCATCAGGCTGCTGCAATGCGAGCACCGCCGCCTCGGCGCCTGAGATGGTCGTGGAATAGCTCACCTTGCGCTGCAGCGCGGCACGCCTTATGGACGCCGAATCGATAATCGCCTGCTTGCCCTCGGTGGTATTGATGATCAGTACGAACTCGTTGTTCTTGATCATATCGACAATGTGCGGACGCCCTTCCTTGACCTTGTTGACCACACTGCAGCCAATGCCGGCCTCGGTGATCGAGCGGCAGGTGCCGCGGGTCGCCGAGATCTCAAAACCCAGTTCGGCAAGCTGGCGTGCGACGCTTACCGCACGCGGCCGGTCGGCCTCACGCACCGAAAGCAACACCCGACCACCCCGCGGCAGGCGCACGCTGCCGCCTTCCATCGACTTGGCGAATGCCTCGCCGAAAGTCCGGCCCACACCCATGACC
>JAGRHB010000030.1 GCA_020445245.1 Gammaproteobacteria bacterium | reverse complement strand
AAGACCAGCCCGCTGGGCAACCCGGAGGCGATCCCCGCGCCCAAACCGGCACTGGAACTGGAGCGGGCGGGCGCCGCCGAAACACAGCCACTTCCCAAGCCCGAGATCATCGCCGCCACCAAGGCACCGCGCCGTGAAGCGGCACCGCCGCCGAAACCGACCGTGCAGGCGAAACCACGCCCCAAGCTCAGCCAGCTGCTCGCCAGCACACAGCAGGAGATTGACCGGCTCACCGCTGAGCTCGACCGGCGCACCCTGTCTGCTTCGCGCCAGGACCGGCGTAAGGCGGTCAACGCCAGCACCCAGGAATACAAGTACGCGGCCTATCTCGAGGCATGGCGAAGCAAGGTCGAAAAGATCGGCAATCTGAACTACCCGGACGAGGCCAAGCGGCGGCGTCTGTATGGCAACCTGTTGATGCACGTCGCAGTGCGGTCGGATGGCAGCATCGAACGCATCCGGATCGTACGCTCGTCCGGCCACAAGCTGCTCGACGACGCTGCGGCGCGCATCGTGCGCATGTCGGCACCATTCGCCGCCTTCCCGCCAGAGATCCGGGAGGAGGTCGACGTCCTCGACATCACCCGAACCTGGCAGTTCCTGGACGGCAACACCCTTTTCTCCTCCAATTGACGCCACTTGCCGGGGCGCAGGGTGCGCACGATACTGTGCGTATGAGCGAGACAGCGTCATTGAAAAACCAGCTCCTGATCGCGATGCCGAATCTGCAGGACCCGAACTTTTCCCGCACCGTCACCTACATCTGCGAGCACGGCGAACACGGCGCCATGGGGATAGTCCTCAATCGTCCTACCGATTTGCGGCTCGCCGACGTGCTGCGCCACATGGAGATCGAGGGCGGGCTGGGCGCCGCGGGCGAGCAGATCGTGTATCTCGGTGGCCCGGTCGAGGAGGAGCGCGGCTTCGTATTGCACAGCCATACCGCGCCGTGGAGCTCGACGCTGGCGATCAACGACGATATCAGCATCACGACCTCACGTGACATTCTCGAAGCGATGGCGCGTGGAGGCGGCCCGGACCTCACACTGGTTGCACTCGGTTACGCCGGTTGGGCCGCCGGCCAGCTGGAACGCGAGATGCAGGACAACGCCTGGCTGAGTGGCCCGGCCGATCAGTCCATCCTGTTCGAACTGCCCGCCGAACGGCGCTGGGAGGCGGCCGCCAGACTGCTGGGGGTAGATGTCAACCTGTTGAGCAGCGAGGCCGGACACGCCTGATGGCCGTGATGCTCGGTTTCGACTACGGCACACATAAGATCGGTGTGGCCGTTGGGCAGCCCCTGACGGGTACTGCCACCCCACTCACGACACTCGGAATGGTCGACCGCAAGCCGGATTGGCAACGCATCGCGGATCTCCTGGCCGAGTGGCATCCGAGCGCGCTGGTGGTGGGTCATCCGTTCGAAATGACTGATCGCGAGGCCAATAATGCCGAGGGCGCCAAACGCTTCGCGCGCCAGCTGCACGGACGCTTCGGCCTGCCGGTGCACATGGCAGACGAACGACTGACCAGCCGCGAGGCCTGGTCCAGCCTTGGTCGGCAGGCCGGCAGGGACCCGACCAAGGTAGACTCTTACGCAGCGAAACTGATTTTGGAAACCTGGTTCAATGAGTGAAAGCACCCAGTTCATGAAGCATGACGCCATCCTCGACCTGGTCGGGGGTATGGCCCAGGTGCTGCGCAAACAGCTCAGCGACCGCGACCTGGACAACCCGGCAGTGATCGGCATCCATACCGGAGGCGCCTGGCTGGCACAGCACATTAGCCGCCTGCTTCAGCTACAGGAGCCCACCGGGCTGCTGGACATCAGCTTCTACCGTGACGACTTCACCCAGATCGGCGTGAATCCACAGGTCCGGCCGTCACGGATCGACTTTGACGTGGACGGCCGCAATATCGTGCTTGTGGACGACGTGCTGCACACCGGGCGCACCATCCGCGCAGCGATGAACGAGATATTCGACTACGGACGACCGGCCTCGATCACCCTGGTGACACTGATCGAGCGCAGCGGCCGCGAGTTGCCGATCCAGCCCGACGTCATCGGCCTGAGCCCACCATTGGGACTGGACGACCATATCAAGCTGAACGGACCGGAACCGCTTAGCCTGGAGATTCTTCACGGCGCGCGGACGGCGCGATAAGCCACGCTATACAATTGCGAGCAATGCCAAGCCATCGAACGCACAATCTGCAGCTCAACGAACACGGTCGATTGCGCCATTTCCTCACCATTGAGGGCCTGAGCCGCGACCTGCTGCTGCAGATCCTCGATACCGCGGAGTCGTTTGCCGCCCTGCCCGGCCGACCTGTGAAAAAGGTGCCGCTGCTGCGTGGACGCATCATCACCAACCTGTTTTTCGAGAACAGCACACGCACCCGCACCACCTTTGAACTCGCGGCAAAGATGCTGTCTGCCGATGTGATCAACTTCAACATCAGCACATCGGCAACGACCAAGGGCGAAACGCTGCTCGACACCTTGCGGAACATCGAGGCGATGCACTCCGACATGTTCGTTGTGCGGCATGCACAGTCCGGCGCAGCACATTTCATCGCCAGGAACGCCTCACCGCGGGTCAGCGTGATCAATGCCGGAGACGGAAGACACGCGCATCCGACACAGGCGATGCTCGATATGTTCACGATCCGCAAGCACAAGGGGGATTTCACCCCGTTGCGCGTCGCGATCGTGGGCGACGTTCTGCATTCAAGGGTGGCACGCTCGCAGATACTGGCGCTGAACACCCTGGGTGTCAGCGAGGTACGCATCGTCGGTCCACGCACCCTGCTGCCGACCGAGGCCCGCGCCCTTGGCGTACACGTGTTCCACGACCTTGCCGAAGGCATCAGGGACGTCGACGTGGTGATCATGCTGCGCCTGCAGAATGAGCGTATGGATGGCGCGTTGCTGCCCAACGAACACGAGTACTTCCGCCTCTATGGACTGACCGACGAACGCCTGGAGAGCGCCAAACCGGACGCGATCGTGATGCACCCCGGACCAATGAACCGCGGCATCGAGATGGACTCCGAGGTCGCGGACGGCCCCCGATCGGTGATCCTGCAGCAGGTAAGCTACGGCATTGCCGTACGCATGGCGGTGATGTCGATGGCGATGCAGTCGCAGGCCGACCTCGGAGGTGAGGCATGAGCATCAGCATCATCAACGGCCGCCTGATCGATCCGGCGCACGGCATCGACGACCAGCTGGATCTGCATATCGATGGCGAATTCGTGGTCGCGGTCGGCGATGCACCGGCCGAGTTTGCCGCGGCCGAGGTGATCGATGCGCGTGGTTGCGTGGTCAGCCCGGGCCTGGTCGATCTTGCTGCCAGCCTCCGCGAGCCCGGTTATGAGCACAAGGCAACACTCGCCAGCGAGGCCGCTGCGGCGGCACGCGGCGGCGTCACGACAGTGCTTTGCACACCGGATACCAACCCGGTCATCGATAACTCGGCCGTGGTCGAGCTTATCCACCGCATGGCCCGCAAACTGGGGCAGACCAGGATTCTCACCACTGGCGCACTGACCCGTGGCTTGATGGGCGAACAGCTTTCCGAGATGGCCGCGTTGAAACAGGCCGGCTGTGTCGCCGTCAGCAATGCACGCGCCCCGCTGGCGTCGACCCTGGTGGAGCGTCGCGCACTGGAGTATGCAGCGACCTTCGGCCTGACGGTATTCCTGCGACCGGAAGACCGCCATCTGCGTGCAGGTGGCTGTGCACACGAAGGCGCGATAGCCACCCGCCTCGGACTGCCGGCGATCCCCTCGGCTGCCGAGAGCGTTGCCGTGGCACGTGACCTCGCCCTGGCCGAGCACACGCAGGCGAAGGTGCATTTCCGTGCCCTGTCCACCCTCAGCGCGGCTCGCATGATTCACGAGGCCCAGGCCGCCGGGCTGGCCGTCACCGCCGACGTCGCCGCGCACCAGCTGCACCTGACCGAGATGGATGTGGACGACTTCAATGCCGAGTGCCACGTATCTCCGCCGCTGCGCACGCTGACCGATCGCGACGCGCTGCGACGCGCCGTCGCCGATGGCACCATCGCGGCAATCTGTTCCGACCATCAGCCACATGAACCTGACGCCAAGCAGCGCCCGTTTCCGGAGACCGAGCCGGGCATCTCATGCCTCGAGACACTGCTCGGCCTGACACTGCGACTGGTCGAGGAAAAGGTGCTCGATTTGCCGACCGCACTGGCCCGCGTGACCAGCGGCCCGGCCGACATCCTCGGCCTGCCATACGGCAGGCTAAGGGTGGGATCACCGGCCGATGTGTGCATATTCGATCCGCAACGACACTGGACGCTGGACGTGTCGAAGATGCGCAGCGAGGGCCACAACACGCCCTTTGATGGCTGGGACTTCCCCGGCCGCATCACCCACACCCTGTTCAATGGACGCGTGGTCTACCGCGCGGCGGACGACTGATGAAGAAACCGCACCGCGATACGATACTGCTCGAGCAGGCACAGATTCTTAGCCACGAAGCCTTCGCCGGTGAGCAGTTCGTGCTGCGCGTGGCTGCCCCCGGTTGTGCCGAACGCGCCCGTCCAGGGCAGTTTGCACATATCACTGTGGATCCGCAGCGCCCGATGCGCCGGCCGGTCTCCATCATGCGGGCATCCGCACAGGGCGGCTGGGTCGATTTTCTGTACAAGGCCGTCGGTGATGGCACACGCCTGCTGGCAACGCGCAAGGCCGGCGAGAGCATCAGCCTCCTTGGCCCGATCGGCGTGCCGTTCGAGGTCACCGAAAAGCGCCCGCTGCTGATCGGCGGTGGCGTCGGGATGCCGCCGATGATCTTCATCGCCGAGTCACTGCGTGGTGGCGATCAACAACCGTTCGTCGTGCTCGGTTCCGAGGTGCCTTTCCCGTTTCAGCCAAGGCCTTCGCAGTTTCTGCTCGACGGCATCCCCGACGGGGTGATCGCAGCCATGCCGCTGTTGGAGGACTGGGGTATCGCCAGTCGACTGGCAAGCCAGCAGGGTTATCCGGGATGCCACCAGGGATATGTCACCGACCTTTCACGCCGCTGGCTGGACGGATTGAGTGAACACGAACGCACGCAGGTCGGCGTGTACGCCTGCGGGCCGCATGCCATGCTCGAATCGGTGGTGCAGATGGCGCGCGACTATGAACTGCCGGTGCAGGTGTCATTGGAGGAATTCATGGCCTGTGCTGTCGGCGGCTGCGCCGGGTGCGTGGTCGAGGTCAAGACCACAGAAGGCCCCGCCATGAAGCGCGTGTGCGTCGACGGGCCGGTGTTCGACGGTTACACCGTGTTCTGAACCGCCTACGGCGCTACGTCGTCCCGTCGATTGTCAGCTGCCGACTCGTGCGCAGCCCAGATCCCAGATAAACATCCCTCAAGCCAGCCAGCGGCCGATGATGTCCACAAGCGCATCCCGCATGACGGGCTTGACCAGCTGATCGTCCATCCCTGCAGCGAGTGACCTTTCCCGTTCCGCCTGCAATACATGTGCGGTGACGCCGATAATCGGCAGGTCATGTCCGGCGGCGCGGATATTCCGGGTCGCCTGCCGACCATCCATCCCCGGCATCTCCACGTCCATCAGTACCAGGTCGAATCCCACTCCATCGCCCCCGGTGACGGCGGCTACCGCCTGCAGGCCGTCTTCCACGGTCGTGACCTGCGCCCCATCCATCTCCAGTAGGGCCCGTGCGATATTGCGGTTGATAGACACATCATCGGCCACCAGGACGCGAAGGCCGGCAAGGCGTTGTGCGGGATGCATGACGCCAGCCGGTGACTCTGCGGGATCAGCGCCCACCCCCTGCGCTGAATCGAACGGCAGGCGCAACATGAACCGGCTGCCTTCGCCACGCACGCTGTACGCTCGAATTTCACCACCCATCAGTGTCGCAAGGGTGTGGCTGATGCTCAGCCCCAAGCCGGTACCAGCGTTGCGTTGCTGTGCCGAATCCCCGAACTGGCTGAATGGCGCAAACAGCCCGGAAACCTGGTCTGGCATCATGCCGATGCCGGTATCTTCGACCTGGAAACGGTAGCTACCCCCCTGCCGCTGGACGTCGATCGTTACCGAGCCGTGCTCAGTAAACTTGATGGCGTTGCTCAAGAGATTGATCAATATCTGTTGCAGACGGAATGCATCGCCGATCACGAACTGCGGCAGGTTCCCGGCCAGGGAAAGCTGCAGCGTCAGTGCCTTCGCCTCTGCACGCTGCTGCAGCATCTCGACGCACTGTGCGACAGTCTTGCCCAGGTCGAACGGCTCGGCCACCACGACCAGCTTGCCCGCCTCAAGCTTGGACATATCGAGCACGTCGTTGACGACGTTCAGCAGGTGTTCCCCCGCCTCGATAATCTGTTCGAACGTGTTTGCTATTGCCCGGTTCTGGCTCTGCAGGATACCGATCTGTGACAGGCCGAGCACGGCATTCAGTGGTGTACGGATCTCGTGACTCATGTTGGCCAGGAACTGGCCCTTGTTCTGCGCCAGGCGCTCGGCTTCCTTTCGCGCAGCCACCAGCTCAGCGGTCCGCTCCAGCACTTCATCTTCGAGGCGGTCGCGATGACTCATCAATGAGCGTTCGGCGGCACGCTTTGCCGTCACGTCCTGCATCATGCCAGCGGCACGCAAAACACGCAGGGGCCCGACCAGATCGAAGCGGGCGACCGTGTGGATATCGATCTGGCGACTGCCGATCAGCAGACGACACTCCACATCCATGCGACCGCCTGCACGCCCCTGACGCCAGGCGATGCGCACCTTGCTGCGATCGTCGGGATGGACCAGTTCAACATAATCGTCCCAGGTTTCGACATACTCGAGCACCGGGTCGATGTGGTTCCACCCCTGATGGACCCTGAACAGGCCTTCCAACGGCTGCCCCGACCAACTGGCCACTTTGGCCATCGACTGTGCCAACTGCAGGCCTTGTTCACTATCCCGCAGCGCCGCCTCCGCCGCCGAATGCGCTTCATCCAATGCCTGCATCTGCTTGGATACCCGACTGATTGCACTGACCATGACGTCAATCTCGTCGCGCAGATTGTCCTCATCCGGGTGTTCCGGCAACTCGTAGCGCAGTCGCACGTAGGACTTCTCCGCCATCAAGGGCAGCGCATGGACGACATCCCGAATTCGCTGCATTGGTCCACCAAGAACGAGCAACAGCATAACCCCGGATATCAACATCCCGAAAAGCCCCACGATGATGCTGTACAAAGTCGCATCGTGGATCGCCTGAACCTGATCAGTGACTCTGTTCACCACGAGCAGCTCAAGGTCTGGATGATTCGACGCCGACGGCAACGCAAATATCTCGAACCAGTCGGCACCGAACTGCACGCGCTGCGGCGCCTGCAGCAACTCGGCCAGGCTCACCTTCGAATTTAGTTCAACCAGGGTGGGGAGCACACTGCCCTCGTGCGTGATTGCCGCGACGTCCTTACCCCAGACTGCCAGGCGACGACCGCCATCGCTTGAGCGCACGTCCAGATCGCGAAGCACTGCAAATTCAGCACCGGACAAGAGGTGAACCTCCCTCAGGCTGTCCGCGATCGAGCGTTCCACTACTAGATAAGCGGCGGTCCTTCCGTACTGCAGCAGCGGTACAGTGACCAGCTGCACGCAGGTCTCTGCACACACGATCTGTCCCTGCGGCGTGTCGGTTCGCCGAGTCAGCTGCAACAGCTTCGTCGCCGAAACTGCCGGCCGGCCTTGCGGCCATGAAACGAGCGGTGAATCCAGCGAGTCGCCGACGAAGTAGTGCACCGCCTCGATACCCCACTCGACATCAAGCATCAGGCCATGCTCGGACAACACGGCAGCAACCCGCTCATGCAGGGCATCGGCACCCTCACCCCCAGCCGGCATCGACAACAATGGGATAAACGAGGCGAAGGTCGACATGGACTCGAATCCATTGGACAAAACGACTCTGAATTCACGGGTCTGTGCGAGGCGTTTTTCCGACTGCTCCGCCTCGAACTGGGCCGCACTCCTGTTGTAGACCAGGTAGGCGAGACTGATGTTCATCAAAGCAAGCACCAGGAACAACAGCCCCAGAACCCTCCACGTCAGGCTCAAGAACTTCGCACCTGCGGCATCTCTTGCTGGTGAGACCTTGGACATGGCGGACGCTAGAACCGGTAGGAGACGGACAGTGCAAACATGTCCCAGTTCGGCACGGTCGCAGCGGGTACCGGGTTTTCCCGGTTGCTTAGTATCAAAGTGCCGTTATGCCGTTGGTATTCGGCACGGACCATCAACTGCGAGGAAACATCCCACCGGATACCCGCCGTGGCAATCTTCGAATATTGCGTATGGGCCGGTATCGCACCACCCGTCAACTGTTCGATAAGTACACCGGAATGGTCCGCACGGTCGGCGTAGCCCTCACCGTAGCGGAACATTACCTCAACGTCGGTACGTGCCTGCCAAGCTGCTTGGAAATAGTAGCTTTCACCAGTCGCCGCCTTTCCGGAGAATGGGGAGCCCACAAACCCCTGCCATTCAATAGGCTCCTGCATATACTCCGAAGTAAAGGTCCAATCATTGGCAATGTACTGCAGCGACCCGATTCCATAGACTAGACTCACACCGCCATTTCCAATCGGATCCGATGCCCCCCTCTCGAATTTCATCGAAGTCGAAGCGATGCTAAGCGATGCGCGAAGGGTGCCATCCGGCTTTTCTACCAATACCCTGCCAATGTAAGACAAACCATCGGGCGAAAAATCGCCTTCATACCCGCTCCCCAGATATACATACTCGACATTTTCATCAGTCAGGGGCTGCCCCGCAGCGAGGTAAAGACTCACATTTGCCGATTCACTGAATGTCGACATCCGTGCCGCCAGACCGTCCGCGGACAGGATCAGGTTACGAACCTTGTCGTAGTAGACCACTTGGGGCAAAAGGAAACCGGGGCGCGTGAAGGCCACATCCCTGGTCTCGTTGAACAGCCCCAGCGGGTTCTTTATGCGCCCGAGCATGATTCCAAAATCATCTTTTTCGGTACTGCGGACAGTGAAGTCAGCCACTGCGAAATCAATGCTCGGTGCTCCGGAATACATCTCACCAGCCCTGCGTGACAGCAACTGTCCTGACAGCCGGATATCCTCCGTCGCATCCATGCTGGCATTCACCCCGAGCTCGGTGAATTCGAAACTGCCATCCTCACTGTCACCGAAAAAGCTGTTGGCACTGGTCTTGATGAATCCCTGAGTAGCAAATCCATGCACCTCCACTTCATCAAAACCGCCAGCGGACACAAGGCTGGAACAGCAGCACACTAGCGCCAATCCGGGCAGCAAAATGCGAAAGACACGGCTACTGGACATTGACCACCCTCACCTCGCCCCTGGCAAGCCCATCCGGCAGATAGCCGATGGCACCTGGGGTTTCCGCGACGCGTCTCAGCATTTCCTCCACTGAAGAAACCTCGACGGGAATAGCGCCGGCGCCGGAAAACAGGTGCCTGTCCCATACGCGGCGCAACTGCCGCGGGTAGAGATCCAGCGACGTCTTGGCAAACTCCTGGTGCAATGGATCGGCATCCGGCAGCACGAATACCCGCACTCGGGTCCCATCGGGCCAGTGCAACAGGCGCATGGTGAAGATCAGGCGGGCGACATTGAGCGTCAATGCCTGCCTGGCAACGTCGTGATGCACGACGATCTGAGCCGCTCCGGCCGGCGCAACAAGTGCCGCAACCAACAGCAACGACAATGAACGGAAATAGCGGATCAAGCGGTTTGACGTCCGTGTACAAGCCTTTGTCTACTCAATACCCTACTGCAGGGTAGCAAGGCCTGTCATCCGCATCGCATGGCGATCGCAAGAAATACGGTTACCAGACCGCCAGACATCGGGGATAAGGGTTTTGGGTCAACCGATAACGGTGATACTCCAAAAAAAACCGATCGGGTGCGTTGCAACAGGCCTCATCACTCGCTGAAACTCATCTTTCCGGCATCACGGTTCAGTGCATTGGGACTGGTGTCGCCAAGCTTGATCATCAGGCGCACTTCGTTCGACGAGTCGGCATGCCGCAGCGCGTCTTCCTGGGTGATTTCGCCGCGCCGGTACGCGTCGTACAGGGCCTGATCGAAGGTAATCATGCCGTGCTCTGTCGAACGCTTCATCAGCTCCTTGAGCTTGTGAACCTCGCCCTTGAGGATCAGATCGGAAACCAGCGGCGTGTTGAGCATGACCTCCATGATGGCCCGCCGGCCATTGCCGTCGGGGCGCCTGATCAGCTGCTGCGCGACGATGCCACGCAGGTTGAGTGACAGGTCCATCAGAATCTGGTCGTGCTGCTCCTCGGGGAAGAAATGCAGGATACGGTCGAGTGCCTGGTTGGCATTGTTGGCGTGCAACGTCGTCAACACGAGGTGACCGGTCTCGGCAAAGGTGATTGCGTGCTCCATCGCCTCGCGAGTGCGGATCTCACCGATCAGAATCACATCCGGTGCCTGGCGCAGCGTGTTTTTCAGCGCCACCTCATACGACTCAGTATCCAGACCCACCTCGCGCTGGGTGACGATGCAACCGGCATGATTGTGCAGAAACTCGATCGGGTCCTCGATACTGATGATATGGCCGGTGCTGTTCTGGTTGCGGTAACCGACCATCGCCGCCAGCGACGTCGACTTACCCGTGCCCGTGGCGCCGACAAAAAAGACGATACCGCGGTTTGCCATCGCCAGATCATGCAGGTTGTGCGGCAGCCCAAGTTCCTCGAAGGTGGGGATACGCGTCTCGATTCGTCTGAGCACCATACCCACAGAGTCGCGCTGCACGAAGGCGCTCACGCGGAAGCGCCCCACATTCTTGGCGCTGAACGCGAAGTTGCATTCCTTGGTGTGCAGGAACTCGTCGCGCTGCTCGGGTGTCATCAGCGACAGGGTCAACTCGCGCGTCTGCGGTGCGTCCAGCTTGGTCTTCGAGACCGGCATGATGCGCCCATGCACCTTGATGCTCGGTGGGATATCGGCGGTGATGAAAAGGTCTGACGCCTTCTTCTGGACCATCATGTCCAGGATATCGTTAAAGTCCATGCAATGCCCTCCAAGCAGCGCTGTGCGAACCTGGCCCCGCATGCGGCACAAGGGTCAGGCACTTCGCCGTGAACATGACCACAATTTGCCGGGGCCGTCTAGCCGAACAGCTCCTTGTTGACCGCGCGCGAAATCGCGTCCTGTTTCGAGATCAACCCCTTGCGCAGCATGTCCTGCATGGCCTGATCGAGGGTCTGCATGCCGTGTGCCTGCCCGGTCTGAATTGCCGAGTACATCTGTGCAACCTTGTCTTCCCGGATCAGGTTTCTGATCGCCGGTGTGCCGATCATGATCTCGTGACAGGCAACCCGCCCGCCGCCTGTACGCTTGAGCAGCGTTTGCGAGATGACGGCGCGCAACGATTCGGAAAGCATCGAGCGGACCATCGCCTTCTCGCCTGCCGGGAAGACGTCGACGATGCGGTCGATCGTCTTGGCTGCCGAGCTGGTATGCAGGGTGCCGAACACCAGGTGGCCGGTTT
>JAGRHB010000308.1 GCA_020445245.1 Gammaproteobacteria bacterium | reverse complement strand
CCAGCACCTGTTCCGCTGGCGAGGCGATCAGGCTCTCGACCTCGCGTGCCGAGGCGCCGGGAAACGGGATGAACACATTTGCGAAGGTGACATTGATCTGCGGCTCTTCCTCGCGCGGCGTGACCAATACCGCGAAGACTCCGAGCAACAGGCCGACCAGTGCCAGTAACGGCGTAATCTGGGTGGACTGAAAACGCTGTGCGATCGAGCCGGAGAAACCGAGCTTACTCATTACCCACCTGCGCAGTCCGTTGCGACTTCAACGCGATACCGGCGGCCAACGGGTCGGTGGCGATCCGTTCCCCTTCGTCCAGGCCCGCAAGTACGCTCACATGTTCAGGCCCGGCCGGTGAGCCGAGGCGAATATGCCGCAAGTGCACCCTGCCATCCACGTCGACCACGTAGACCCCGACCACCTCCGAGCGCAGGACCACCGTGGACAGCGGAATCACCAGACTGGGCTGGCTGCCGGCGACGAAGCCGACCTCGACATACATACCGGGGAACACGCCTTCCAGGCCCTCGGGCAACTGCAGGCGGACCTTGAAGGTGGCGGCGCGCGGGTCAGCCACAGGGAACACCGTCACGTCCGTCGCCGCGACCCACTTACCGTTGATCTTGGCCTGCGCCTTGCGCTCCCCGCGAATCGACTCGACCAGGTTCTGCGGAACATCCACGCTCACCCGCATGTTGTCGAGCGAAAGGCCGGATACCAGTGGCGTCCCGGGCTGCGCGGTCTCCCCGACCTCGATCAGGCGCTCCGTGACAATACCGTTGTAGGGGGCCCTGACCTGCGTGTAGGCGCGCTCCTGCAATGCCTGCTGCAGCGCAGCCTGCGCCAGCTGCTCGCCGGCACGTGCCTGCTGCAACACATTCGTGACCTTGTCCATGTCCGCCTTGGAAACCGCGTCCTTCTCGTACACGCCCTGAATGCGCGCGAAATCCTGCTCGGCGTCCTGGCGCTTTGCGGTTGCCGCCTTCAGGTTCGCCTCGGCCTGTCTGACTCCCGCCTGATGCTGCGTGTCCTCGATGACCACCAGGACGTCGCCCTGGCGGACCATGTCATCGACGTCGAACTTCACCTCGACCACCCGCCCGGAGGTCTGTGCCGACACCGTGCCGCGGTTGATCGCCTCGGCCACGCCATCGAGCCGGTAGACACGCGGCAGCTCGGCCAGCGCCACCGGTACAGTCTGCAGCTCGGCGGCCACTGCAGCGCCGCAGGCGAACCACCACAAAGCCAGTCCGCGGATGATCCGTTGCCCTTTGAATGCCATCGTAGCCGTCCCAACTAATTAATTAGTTGCTTATATAGATTATTTTTATCTTTATATCAAGCATCTTCGAGTCACTGACCGGCGCAGTGCCAATTGCTGGCAGTGTAGTTAACTCTCCAAAAGGACACTAATTCGCGAAAAAATCAGCCGGTCGCCCGAGGAACAGACGGGATCACCACGCCAGCACCTTCCAGTTGTTCGGCTTGACGTCGACATCGGCACCGCCGCGCCGCATCTCGTACTCGGAGTCCCCATCCGGGTCCACGATGTAATAGGGGGCCCCGTATTTTGGCGTGATCTTGATTGCCACCGGGCGGTTGCCCTGCCAGTAGGCCTCTTCGGTGCGATTTGGGTAGTCGGATACGACGATGTCGGGGATCCACAGGTCGGGTGACGCGGCGATACCTTTGCCAATCGAGGACATCATCGTGCCCGCCAGCAGCGCCGTGACGAGTACCAAGGCCTGGCGGCTTGGCCGAAGGCTTCCTGTGTATGGGTTCATGCCGAAACTCCCTCAAAGTGGGTCGCGCCGGGTGGCGCACGCAGACCGATGTTTCCCGGGTCTGCCGTTCATGGCGCACCGGCGGTGCTGAAGTATACTGTTCGCACTACGAATATTGAGGATCGACACCTGATGCGCACCACATTTGGCTGGCTTGTCGTTGGCCTCGGACTCAGCCTTCCGGCCTGGGCGGGCAACCTGAATTTCCTGAAGGACGGGCCGGTCAGCAAGTTCACCGATGGCGACTGGAAAATCATGCAGGAGACGACCCGGTCCGCGCTGGACGATGCGCCGGACGGCGAGGCCGTGGGCTGGAGCAATCCCGAGTCCGGCGCCTCAGGTACGATCAGGCCAATGGAGAGCTATGACATGGACGGCATGAGATGCCGCCGCACCGAGCTGTTCAACAGTGCCAAAGGGTTGTCTGGCAACAGCCAGTTCGACTACTGCAGACAGGCCGACGGGGCCTGGAAAATCGCCACACCGCCACGGTCGCCGGCCGCGAACTGACGGCAGGTCGGCCTTGCGGCCGTGTCAGCCATTCAGCCCAGATGCGGCTTGCCGAGAAACGCCGCTGTCTGCATCTCGGCCAGGCGGCTGACGGTACGCTGAAACTCGAACGCCAGGCGTTCGCCGATGTAGAGGCGCTGCACCGGCGCCTCGGCACTGACCACCAGCTTCACCCGGCGGTCATAGAACTCGTCGACCAGGAAGATGAAGCGGCGCGTACGATCGTCACGCGAGCCACCCATGATCGGAATATCCGAGATGAATACCGTCTGGTGCGTCCGCGCAAGCTCGATGTAGTCATTCTTACTCCGCGGCGGGCCGCACAGGGCCTCGAAATCGAACCACACCAGGTCGCCGGCGCGGTGCCGGTATGGCATGGCCCGGCCATTGATCATCAGGTCCCCCGCCCCTTCCGGCACGCTGCTGGACAGTCGGTGGAATTCGTCCAACAGCAGCGCATCCGTCGTTTCGCCAAGCGGCGTATGATAAACTTGCGCCTGTTCGAGGATCATCTTGCGATAGTCACGGTCGCCGCCCAGTTCCATCACCTGTGTGCGGGTGTTGAGCAGCGCGATCG
>JAGRHB010000307.1 GCA_020445245.1 Gammaproteobacteria bacterium | reverse complement strand
CTGGAGAAGGAACGCGGCATCTCGGTGACCTCGTCGGTGATGCAGTTCCCGTACAAGGGCAAGGTCATCAACCTGCTCGACACACCTGGCCACGAGGACTTCTCCGAGGACACCTACCGCACGTTGACCGCGGTCGACTCGGCGCTGATGGTGATCGACGTCGCCAAGGGCGTCGAGGAGCGCACCATCAAGCTGATGGAGGTGTGCCGGTTGCGCGACACGCCGATCCTCACCTTCATCAACAAGCTCGACCGCGAGGGCCGCGAGCCGATCGAGCTGCTCGACGAGGTCGAGCAGGTGCTGAAGATCCAGTGCGCCCCGGTCACCTGGCCGATCGGCATGGGCAAACGGCTGAAGGGCGTGCTCGACCTGCGCGACGAGACCGTGCACCTGTACGACCCGCACCACGGCGGGCGCATTGCCGTGGGCGAGAAGATCCAGGGCCTGGACAACCCGCGCCTCGACGAGGTGCTCGGCGACCAGGCGCAGGAACTGCGTGACGAGGTCGAGCTGGTGCGCGGCGCCAGCCACGAGTTCGATATCCAGGCCTACCTGCGCGGCGAACAGACGCCGGTGTTTTTCGGCTCGGCAATCAACAACTTCGGTGTCGAGGAACTGCTCGACGCGTTCGCCGAGTACGCGCCGCCGCCGCGTCCGCGCGCGACCGAGCAGCGTAGCGTCGATCCGGGCGAGCCGAAGTTCACCGGCTTCGTGTTCAAGATCCAGGCGAACATGGACCCGGCGCACCGCGACCGCGTGGCCTTTCTGCGTGTCTGCTCCGGCAGCTACAGGAAGGGCATGAAGATGAAGCACGTGCGCATCGGCAAGACGGTGCAGATCTCCAACGCGATTACCTTCCAGGCCGATGAGCGGCTTGCCGTCGAGGAGGCCTGGCCAGGCGACATCATCGGCCTGCACAACCACGGCACGATCCAGATCGGCGATACCTTCAGCGAGGGCGAAGACCTCAAGTTCACCGGCATCCCGTACTTTGCGCCGGAACTGTTCCGTCGCGTGGTGCTCAAAGACCCGATGAAAATGAAGCAGTTGCAGAAGGGTGTGCTGCAGCTCAGCGAAGAGGGCGCGACCCAGGCCTTCCGCCCGCTTAGGAACAACGATCTGATCCTCGGCGCCGTCGGTGTGCTGCAGTTCGACGTCGCCGCGCACCGGCTGAAAGGAGAATACGGTGTCGATGCGATCGTCGAGCCAGTGACCGTGCAGTCGGCGCGTTGGGTGGTGTGCACGGATGACAAGGAACTGCGGCGTTTCCGCGAGAAGGCCTACGACAACCTCGCCGAAGACGGGGACGGCCAGCTGGTCTACCTGGCGCCGACCCGAGTCAATCTCAACCTGACGATAGAGCGTTGGCCGGATGTGAAGTTTTTGGCGACGCGGGAGCTGTAATCACCCTCTCTTGCCAGGAAAGGGTAGGGGTGAGGTGACTTTCTTCATCCCTCAACCCAGCCTTCTACCAGAGGGAGAAGGGGCTGTTCACCAAAATCCCCTCTCCCCCAGGGAGAGGGATAGGGTGAGGGCGTAAAATACTCTGAATCACTGGAGACTCAATGGAAACTGAAGCAGTCAAAGCCTTGATCGAGGCCGGCATCCCAGGCGCCAAGGTCGAAGTCACCGGTGACGGCCGGCACTTCGAGGCCACCGTAACCAGTGCCCTGTTCGACGGCAAGTCATTGATTCAACAGCACAGAATGGTCAAGGATGCGGTCAAGGTGCAGATCGCGAGTGATGAGTTGCATGCGTTGTCGATAAAGACGATGGTGCCGTAGGGGCATGTTTTGTTGAGGCTCGATACCGCCGAGGTTTCCCAGCGCGCTCGATATTCCGGAATTCCACACCCGGTTAATCGATGTGGCTATGTCTTCAGTTTGCGGAGCAATCGCCTCAACCGAACGGATTGACGATCGTTAGCGACTCGATCGCCTGTCCGTCGTGAAGGTCCTCGCTGTACAGCGTGTGACAGCCGGCCTGCAGAGCGGAGGCGATGATCAGTGAATCGTAGAACCCGTAGCGCCACCGCTCCCGCACATCGATGGCCTTTCGGTACAGGGGTACGCCGGCATACACGCTGCACAATGGCTCGAGTACCGTTTCAAGATACCGCCTCGCCTGTTGAGGTGTCAGCGGATGTGCGAACTTGCGAGTGGCGACGTTAAGCAGTTCCTGCGCCACCTGAAAACTGATTACCCCGGTCTGGTGCTCGAGTGCATTTTCAACCAGGCTGAGCGCCCTGGTTTGCTTCGCATGGTCCGTCGGGTCGAACGTGTACACCAGGATGTTGGTGTCGAGGAAGAACTCAACGCTCATTGAGTTCTTCCCTAGAATAGGTAGCCCCTCCTGTCGAGACATCCGCGAGATCCGCCATGAGTGACCGAAAACCGCGAACACGAAATTCGCCCTCTTGGCTGCCGCTAGCGTACTGTTCCAGCCAGCGCCTAAATTCGGCATTGAGGGTAGTGCGTCGACGCTGTGCTTGCCGCCGTGCCGCCTCGATAAGGCGTTCATCTGCGCTCAGTGTGATGTTCTTCATTTCCTGGTTCCTATTTCACACACACTATGCAGTGTACACTATGGTCGTGTGCGCGAGGAGTGTGGATCCTGTTGGAGGGGTTTCAGGCTGCAATCCTGTCCTTAACCTTGCAACGCAGGACGGGTCCATATAAGGGTTAGGGTTGTAAACTTTCTTGAGTCTCTGGAGACCCAATAGACACCGAAAACGTAAACGCACTGATGATGAGTCTGCGTTGCCGATTGAGGTGGCCGTATCTTGACTCTCGCCAGAACCAAGCTAGACTTAGCTAAGTTCGGTTAAAAAAGATGCTCAAATGAAAGTGAATATGCATGAGGCAAAATCCCAGCTTTCCCGC
>JAGRHB010000306.1 GCA_020445245.1 Gammaproteobacteria bacterium | reverse complement strand
TTTTGCGTACCGCTGCGCTTGGTGGTCTTGATCGTCAACACCGGCCAGCCGCAGTTCGGGCAGGGCTCGGCGACGGGCTCATTCCACACCGCGTAGTCGCATGTGGGGTAGGTCGAGCACGAATAGAACACTTTGCCGCGCCGTGACTTGCGTTGCATCAGCGTGCCCTTGTGGCACTGTGGGCAGGTGACGCCGGTGTCTTTGGGCTTTTCCAACGGCTCAATGAAGCGGCATGTCGGATAGCCGGAGCAGCCGATGAAGCGGCCGTAGCGGCCCTGTTTGAACACCAGGTCGGCACCGCATTCAGGGCATTGGCGACCGACTTTCTCGGGTTCCGCAGCGGCTGTGCCGGTGTCGTCGAGGTTGCGCGTGTAGTCGCACTCCGGGTAGTTGGTGCAGCCGACGAAGCGCCCGTTGCGTCCGAGCCGGATCGCCAGCTGACTGCCGCATTTGGGGCATTGCTCGTCGATCTTCTCCTGGGTGACATCGGAGCGCTGCACGTTCTCCTGAGTGTGGTCGACGCGGTCCTTGAACGGCTGCCAGAATTTCTCCAGCAGCGGCACCCAGTCCTCCTCGCCCCGCGACACCGCGTCCAGCTCGTCCTCCAGCCGCGCGGTGAAGTCGTAGTCGACGTACTGGGTGAAATAGTTGGTCAGGAACTTGTTCACCACGCGCCCGACATCGGTCGGGATGAAGCGCTTCTTGTCCATCTCGACGTATTCGCGGTCCTGCAGGGTCGAGATGATCGAGGCGTAGGTCGATGGGCGACCGATGCCGAATTCCTCGAGCGCCTTGACCAGACTGGCCTCGCTGTAACGCGGCGGCGGCTCGGTAAAGTGCTGCTCGGTGCGGATCTTGTGCAGTGGTATCTGCTCGCCCTCGCTTAGCGGTGGCAGCATCTTGTCGTCGTCATCGCCGGGCTTGGCGTCGTCGGTGCCTTCCAGGTAGACCTGGATGAAGCCGGGGCTGGCGATGGTCGAGCCGTTGGCGCGGAACACGTTGGCTGTGCCGGCGCCCAGGTCGGCGGCCACGGTGTCGATCGTGGCATGGATCATCTGGCAAGCCACCGTGCGTTTCCAGATCAGGCTGTACAGCTTGAGCTGATCCTTGTCGAGATGGGCGGCGATGTCGTCGGGGGCGTTCAGCACCGAGGTCGGCCGGATCGCCTCGTGGGCCTCCTGCGCGTTCTTCGCCTTGGTCTTGTAAAGCCGCGGCGACTTCGGCACCTGGTCCTTGCCGAATTTGTCGCTGATATAGCCACGCAGCTCGGCGATCGCCTCGTCGGCCAGGTTGACCGAGTCGGTACGCATGTAGGTGATCAGGCCGACCGCTCCGGCGCCGATATCCACGCCCTCGTAGAGCTGCTGGGCGATGCGCATGGTGCGTTGCGCGGTAAAGCCCAGTTTGCGTGCCGCCTCCTGCTGTAGCGTCGAGGTGGTAAAGGGTGCCGCCGGGTTGCGTTTGCGTTGCTTCCGATCGACCTTGAGTACGTCCAGCCGGCCGTTCGCGGCGGTTTGCAGGGCCTGGTCGATCTGTGCCGCGCGCTCACCGTCGGTGACCGAGAACTGGCTGACCTTTTCACCGCCAAACTGGATCAGCTTGGCGCTGAACGCCTGGCCTTCCTTCGAGGTGTCTGCCTCGATGGTCCAGTACTCGCGCGCCTCGAAGGACTCGATCTCGTCCTCACGTTCGCAGATCAGGCGCAGCGCCGGACTCTGCACCCGCCCTGCCGAGAGACCCCGCCTGACTTTTTTCCACAGCAGGGGTGACAGGTTGAAGCCGACCAGATAGTCCAGCGCCCGGCGTGCCTGCTGTGCGTTGACCAGGTCCATCGACAGGCCGCGCGGGTGGGCGACCGCGTCCTGTACCGCTTTCTTGGTGATCTCGTTGAAAACCACCCGGTGAACCGGTTTGTCCTTGAGCACGCGCTTTCCCTTGAGCAGCTCGTAAAGATGCCAGGAGATCGCCTCGCCCTCGCGATCCGGGTCGGTCGCGAGGTACAGCGCGTCCGCGGCCTTGAGCTTGGTCGTGATCGCCTTGACGTGCCTGTCGTTGCGCTCGATCACCTGATACTTCATCGCAAAACCGTTGGCCGGGTCGACCGCGCCTTCCTTGGGGATCAGGTCACGGACGTGGCCATACGAGGCCAGCACCTCGAAGTCCTTGCCAAGGTACTTCTTGATGGTCTTGGCCTTTGCCGGCGATTCGACGATAACGAGATTCATGCGTTGCGCTGTGACTCTGTTGAAAAACCCGTGCGTCTGCGGCACGGGTCGATAATGGTTGACCGGACGATTCGTGGCTCGGCGCTCCGCGCGCCTTTTTATACGGATAGCCGGAGGGTGGCAGGGGTGTCAAGCGCCCGCTGAACGAGCCGTGTGGTCAGGAGCCCGGCTGGAGCCGATGGGTCAGTGCAGATAGACCGGTTCGCCGTTGTAGACGAGTTCTTCCATCAGGGCGAAGGCATTTTCCTGGCCCGGCTGGTTGAGCAGCACCAGCAGCACGACCCATTTGACGTCGTCTGCGGTCAGCTCCTCGGTCTCGATAGCCATCGCGCGCTCGATCACCAGTTCGCGGCTCATCGGGTCGAGAATCCCGGTCTGCTCCAGGTACAGCAGCATGCCCTGGATCTCCAGGTCTATGCGCTGCTGCTCGCGCTCGCTGTAGATGCGCATCGAACGGTTGGGCAGGGCGTCGGCGTAGGTCAGCGAGCCCTGGCGCCAGGCCAGCTCGTCCAGCCAGTTGAAAGCCTTCTTGATCTCGCCCTGCGGGAACCCGGCCTGCACCAGCTCTTCCTCGAGCAGGATCTGGTCAGTCGGCACGGACTCTTCCGCGTCCATGTAGTTCTCGTAGATATAGATCAGGACGTCGATGACGTTTTCGTTCA
>JAGRHB010000305.1 GCA_020445245.1 Gammaproteobacteria bacterium | reverse complement strand
GGCTTCTTCGGCAAGGGCGCCGAGCGCTTCGAATACCTGCTGCCACGGCGCTCGGAAATCGATGCGATTCGGTCCAGCCTGCTGTTTTACCTGTCACTGGGCAAGTCGCCGCTGCCCAGCTGGTTCGCCCACAATCCGCTGTGGAAACCTTTGTACCTGCTGCTGTTCGTGGCATTGGGGTTGCTGGCACTCAGCGGCTGGCTGATGCCGGACATGCCGGTGATCGGCCGCCTGTACCTTCCGCGTGTCCACGGTTGGCTGGCCAACGCGGTTGCGGTATTCATCGCAATTCACCTGTTCAGCGTGATATTGCAGGATATCAGGGGTCAGAACGCCGATATCTCGGCGATGGTCGGCGGGAGTCGCTACTTCAGCGTCGATCGCGAGGGCCTCGTGAAACCCGAACCGCCGAAGGTATCGATCAAGCTGGACGACATCGGCAAGCGCTGAGGCTCAGAACGGCCAGGGAGACCTTTTCACCGCAACCAGTCCGATGTAGGCGAAGCAGGCAAGTGCCGCAGTGAATGCGGCGACTCTTGTCCTGTAAGTCCGGCCCAGCCGCAGTGCGACGAATCCGAGCGCAATGTAGATCAGCAGAGCGACGATCTTGGCCATCAACCAGGGGCTGTTGGCCGGACTGAACTGCAGGTTCAGCGCCATCCACACGCCGCTCACCAGCAGTGTCGTATCGATCAGGTGCGGCCAGCTGCGCATCCAGCGTTCACGCAGCACGGCCGACCGGACGATCATCAGGCCGCCGCGCACGATGAAACCCAGTATCGACAGCACCGCGGCTGCCTGGTGGATCAGCTTCAGTTCAGCGTGTCCGATCATGTGCACTGCAGGCGCGGCGCGCGCCGTTTACCGACGATCTTTCAATGCGTCGCGCAGGGCCTTCACGACGGTCTCAAGGACCTGTACGCGGGCAAAGCGCTTGTCGTTGCCGGGAATCAGGTTCCATGGTGCGTGTTGCGCGCTGGTGCGTGCCAGCATTTCGTTGACCGCGTCGCGGTACTCATCCCATTTTTCGCGGTTGCGCCAGTCGTCGTCGGTGATCTTGTACTGCTTGTAGGGGGTGTCCTGGCGTGCCTGAAAGCGCGCCAGCTGTTCCTCTTTGCTGATCTGCAGCCAGAATTTCTGGACCACGACCCCGGCCTCGGTCAATTGCTCCTCGAAGTCGTTGATCTCCAGGTAGGCGCGTGCCCAGTTGGCGTGTGAGGTGAAACCTTCGACACGCTCGACCAGGACCCTGCCGTACCAGGAGCGGTCGAACACGGCCATCCGCCCGGCGCGGGGGATATGACGCCAGAACCGCCACAGGTAGTGGTGGGCACTTTCTTCGTCGGTGGGCGCGGCGATCGGTATGACCTCACGCAACCGCGAGTCCACCGCCTGGGTGACCCTGCGGATCGCACCTCCCTTGCCCGCGGCATCGACACCCTCGAACACGAATACGGTCGATAGCTTTTCGGTATAGGCGCGCCAGGCGAGGTCGTTGAGTTCCGACTGCAGCGCAGCAAGACGGTCGCGGTAGTCTTCGCGCGCGATCGTTTGTGTCAGGTCGATGCGGTCGAGCAGTGTGATCCGCGCCTCGGGCGCACTCGGCAGCATATCGCCGTTGCTGCCTGAGGGTGAATCGTCCAGACGGCGCTCGTCGTGCGGCGCCTGTGCCAGCGCTTCCTGCAATTCGTGCAACAGCGTGCGGCCGGTGGTCATGTCGCGGTAGCGCTGGTCGGTGGCTTCGATGATGTGCCAGGGGGCACGGCCGATGTCGGTACTGCGGACCACGCGGTCGGCGACTTCCTCGAAGCGCTGATACTCTTCGCTGAACTTGGATTTCTTCGGCAGCATCTTCCAACGGCTGCGGTCGCTGCGGGATAGCGCCTTGAGTTTGCGACGCTGGTCCTTTTCAGAGAAGTGGTACCAGCACTTGACGATCACTGCGCCGTCGTTGATCAACATGCGTTCGAGTTCGCGAATGCCGCGCATGCACTGGTCGAGTTTGGCGTCGTCCCACTCGCCGCTGAAACGCTGCTCGATCGGACGCAGGTACCAGCCACCGAAAAACACACCGATCTCACCACGGCGCGGCATCGCGCGCCAGAATCGCCAGGCACGCGGACGCAGTTTCTCTTCGTCGGATTCGTCCCAGAAGGCATAGACATTCACGCCACGCGCGTCGAGCCATTCGTCCAGCGCATTGACCACCTCACCTTTGCCGGCACCTTCCATGCCGGCAATCAGCAGGTAAACGGGGATATTGCGCTCACGCAGTGCAATCTGCGCCTCCAGCAGCTGTGTGCGCAGGTCTTCGACCTCCGCCCTGTAGGCCTCTTTGCTCAGTGTGCGGCCGATCTTTGCGGTGTCGAACATGGGTCTTCCTTATCTGCCGGGGAGGGCGCCGCTGATGGCGTTCGCAGCCGCGAAGTCGAGCATGCGCTGAATGGACTTGACGGCCAGTGCGCCGGTTGCCGGGTCGACGGTGATCGCATTGTCGCCGGTGATCAAGACCTGCTCGAGGTTCTGCAACGCGTTCATCGCCATCCACGGGCAATGGGCACAGGACTCGCAGGTCGCGCCGGCGCCGGCGGTGGGCGCGGAAATCAGTTTTTTCTCGGGTGCCAGCTGGTGCATCTTCCAGAAGATGCCGTCGTCGGTGGCGACGATGAACTCCTCGTTCGGCATCTGCGCCACCGCCTTGATCAAGGCCGTCGTCGAGCCGACGACGTCGGCGTATTGCAGAACGTCCTCCGGTGATTCCGGATGTACCAGCACCGCGGCATTCGGGTGCAGGCGCTTGAGCCTCTCCAGGGCGAAGCCTTTGAACTCCTCGTGGACGACGCAGCTGCCTTCCCACAACAGGATATCGGCGCCGGTCTGCTGTTGCACGTAGTGGCCGAGG
>JAGRHB010000304.1 GCA_020445245.1 Gammaproteobacteria bacterium | reverse complement strand
ATCATGAGTCGCACCGACGATGTGATCAACGTGGCCGGGCACCGTCTGTCGACCGGTGCGATGGAGGAGGTGCTAGCCGGTCATGCCGATGTTGCGGAATGTGCGGTGATCGGGGTGGCCGATGCGCTCAAGGGCCAGCTGCCGCTGGGCATGGTGGTGCTCAAGGCCGGCGTCGAGCGCGATGAGAAGGAGGTACTGGCCGAGCTGGTGAAGCGTGTGCGTGACCTGATAGGCCCGGTCGCCGCGTTCAAACTGGTGGCGGTGGTCAAGCGCCTGCCGAAGACAAGGTCCGGCAAGATCCTGCGCGGCACCATGGTGAAGATCGCCGATGGGGAGGACTACAAGATGCCGGCGACCATCGATGATCCGGCGATCCTCGACGAAATCGCCGAATCCCTGCGCAGCCTCGGTTATGCCAAGGGCTGAGGCGACGGCCGCGCAACGACCGGACGGCGGCCTGTCCGCCGTCGGCGGTGGCACCATCCCCGATCGCATCTTCTCGTTGCTGCGCGAAGCGATCGTGGAGGGTGAAATCCCGCCCGGCAGCAAGATCAGCGAACCTGAGCTGGCGCGCCGTTACGGCATCAGTCGCGGCCCGCTGCGTGAAGCGATCGGGCGCCTTGAGGCCTGCGGACTGGTGGTACGCCGGCCCAATGTCGGCGCGCGCGTGGTGACCATGAGCAGTCGGCAGCTGTTGGAGATCTTCCATGTGCGCGAGGCGCTGGAAGGCATGGCGGCGCGGCTGGCGGCGCAGAACATGAGTGACGAGGAGATCGTGGATCTGCGACGTCTGCTGGAGCAGCACGGGCGGCAGATCGCGCAGGACGCCGACCATGCGTACTTTCAGCGTGAAGGCGATCTGGATTTCCACTACCGGATTGTCCAGGGCAGCCACAACGCGCGCATCGTCGACCTGTTGTGCAACGACCTCTACCACTTGGTGCGCCTGTATCGCTACCAGTTCGGAATGGCGAGCAAGCGCGGCCCCCGGGCATTCGTCGAGCACGAGCACATCGTGGATGCGATCGAGCGGCGCGATGCGGAGATGGCCGAACTGATGATGCGTGCCCACGTGCGCGCCTCGCGGGAGAACGTCGAGCGTCTGCTCGCCGCACGCAAGTAATTTTTCCGCCACCGGACCGGAGGCATTCGCCGTCGGGCGCGTGCCCCGGGAAGTCTGGCAAGTAACGCAATCGGGAAACCAAATGACTATCGAATCAGCAGGCAGGAAATTCAGGGATGCCGTGGCGGGTGAGAAGCCGCTGCAGTGCATCGGTGCGATCAACGCCTACCATGCGCGGCTGGCCGAGGCCACCGGCTACAAGGCGCTTTACATCTCCGGTGGCGGTGTTGCCGCCGGTTCTTGCGGCATTCCGGATCTCGGCATCACCACGATGGAAGACGTGTTGACCGATCTCAAGCGGATCACTGATGTCACAACCCTGCCGGTGCTGGTGGATATCGACACCGGTTGGGGCGGCGCGTTCAACATCGCGCGCACGGTGCGTTCGATGATCAAGTGTGGAGCGGGAGCGGTCCACATAGAAGACCAGGTACAGCAGAAGCGCTGTGGTCATCGGCCGAACAAGGCCATCGTGTCGCAAGTGGAGATGGTGGACCGGATCAAGGCGGCGGTGGATGCGCGGACCGATCCGGACTTCGTCATCATGGCACGCACCGATGCGCTGGCGGTCGAGGGCATGCAGTCGGCGATCGACCGCGCCTGCGCCTGCGTCGAGGCCGGGGCAGACATGATCTTCCCCGAGGCCATCAATGAGTTGCCGCAATACCGTGAGTTCGTCGATGCGGTAAAGGTTCCGGTGCTCGCCAACATCACCGAGTTCGGGGCGACGCCACTGTTTACCACCGGGGAACTGGCGGGTGCCGGCGTCAGTATCGCGCTGTACCCGCTGTCGGCGTTCCGCGCCGCAAATGCGGCGGCTCTCAGGGTCTACCAGACCTTGCGCGCCGAAGGCACACAGAAGAATGTGATCGATATCATGCAGAGCCGCATGGACCTCTATGACTACCTGGGTTACCACGCGTTCGAACAGAAGCTCGACCAGCTGTTCGAATCGGAAGCCGACTGAATGTTGCAACTGCAGGACGGGATCGGTTCTGCCGAGGCCGGCCGCTGACATCTGGAGCCAGAAACAATGAGTGAACAAGTCCTACCCAAAGCCAAGAAGTCCGTCGCCCTGTCGGGTACCGTCGCGGGCAACACCGCCATCTGTACGGTCGGCAGGACCGGCAACGATCTGCACTATCGCGGCTACGACATCCTCGATTTCGCCGAGACATGTGAGTTCGAGGAGATCGCCCATCTGCTGGTCCACGGCAAGTTGCCGACACAGGCTGAGTTGACTGCGTACAAGGCCAGGCTGCGCGCATTGCGCGGGCTGCCGGTGGCGGTCAAACAGGCACTCGAGGCGCTGCCGGCCTCGGCGCATCCGATGGATGTGATGCGCACCGGCTGTTCCGTGTTGGGCTGCTGCCTGCCTGAGAAGGATGATCATGCCGAGCCCGAGGCACGCAATATCATTGACCGCCTGGTGGCCAGCTTCGGTTCGATGCTGTTGTACTGGTATCACTTCGCGGTCAATGGAAAGCGGATCGACGTCGAGACCGATGACGACACCGTCGGTGGACACATCCTGCATCTGCTGCATGGCGAGAAGCCGCGCGAGTCCTGGGTGCGTGCGATGCATACATCGCTGATCCTGTACGCCGAGCACGAATTCAACGCCTCGACCTTCACCGCGCGCGTGGTGGCGGGCACCAATTCCGATATGCATTCGGCGATCACCGCGGCGATCGGCGCGCTCCGCGGTCCCAAGCACGGCGGTGCCAACGAAGAGGCATTCCGCATCCAGAGTCGTTACGACGATCCCGACCAGGCCGAGGCGGATATCCGCGAGCGCGTC
>JAGRHB010000303.1 GCA_020445245.1 Gammaproteobacteria bacterium | reverse complement strand
CGTATACCTTACGTGTATGCAAATCGCGCCGCTGGCTCTACGAGCGGATGACCGCACGTGCGCGCAACGCTTTTGCACCTGCGTTTCATAGCTGCGGCGTCGGCAACTCCACACCTACAGGCTTTTGATGCTCGCGGGGGTGATGGGGTTTGTAAACGATCTTTCTCGGTGGCGACCCAATTCCTTCCCGGGTTTGCGGGTCGTGTCGCGCTGATCTTCAGAGACCAGGGCGGCCACCGCTGAACTGATTCTCGGGCAGGATCAGCGGTTAGCTACGTCGCGCCAAAGCAAACGTGCCTACCTAATTCCACATAAGCACGTTAGCTTGCGGAGACCGGAAGGTCGTCCCGTGACGAATGCCTCAATTGACGACCGCCATTTGATGCCCCTCGCCACCCGGCAATGCGATCGTGTTGATCACCTTCAGTGAATGCTGATCGACAACCCAGATGATCGGCTGTTTGCGGCTCGATACGTAAACCTTTCCCGTTCCTTTGATGGTATTGAGATGGTACGGTGCAGGGGACAACGTCACGCTGCGTGAATCGCCACTGACCGTATCAACAGCCACCAGTTTGTCGTCTTGTTTGGAACTGGCAAACAACGTCTTTCCATCATCGCCTATATCAAGTCCATGGACGCTCTTGCCGATTTCAAAGGCACGCTCGACCTTCCCGGTCGTGAGCGAAACCTGCGACACAGCGCCCGCCCGTGGGTTCGTGACGTAAATGCGATCGCCGTCGCTGGAAAACACCATGTGTTCCGGTGCCGGCCCGGCGTCAAGGCTGCGCTTCACTGATCCGCTGTTGATGTCGATCTCGCTGATCGTCCCATTGCCGCTGTTGCTCACATAAGCGGTCCGGCCGTCAGCGGTGATCAATGTATAGTTGGGCGCGGGACCCGTCGCTATGGTACGCACTACCTGGTTGCTGGCCACATCCACCACACTGACAACGCCGCGCGTCGGGTGCGTCGACAACACATAGCGGCCGTCCGGGGTGATCGCCTGGTGATGTGTCCAGCCCGCCACGGGGACGGTCGACATCACGTGACCATGAGCCGGGTGGACCAGGAAGAGCTGGCTGTTCGGTTGGTCTGCGGCGGCTCCAGGTGCCAACGGCGTCTCTTTGAGGCTCCCCGCGATCAGATATTCCCCATCGGGGGTTGCCACCAGCCCATGTGGGTTTTCGACGCCGGAGTAGGTTTGCATGACGGTGTCTGTCGCCGCATCGACGGCAATGACACTGTTTGCGGTGCCCAGGGGTATATAGACCGTCGGATCAGCCAGGGTCACATGCGCAACACCCACCAGCAGCATACCGGCCACCGATGTTTTCAATACAAACTTCATTGATCTTCTCCCAGGTTGTTTTGAGCGGCGATTCCAGGTTGGCCGAACTCCTGCCGCAGATAGTCAATCAATTGGTGGATATCTTCTTCGGTCAGCTGCGGATCGCCCCCCCGGGGCGGCATCGATATCGCGCCATCCGTACCGGGGACACCGTCTCGAATGCTGCGCAGCAGCGCCGCGTCTGCCTTGTTCAACGGACCGTCCACGGCGGTGAGGTCACGCACACCGGGCATCACGCCTGTCCCGTCTGCGCCATGACAGACCAGGCACGTCCGGGCATACAGCTCGGCACCACTCTGTGCATCGACGCTCATCGGAACCAAAAGCAACAGGCCGACAAAAGGTGAGAGGCGCAGGCTTGTCACGCTGTACCCCTGGGGTTACGGCCACCGGCGCCGGCCGGTGGTCGCGAGCAACATGCCGGATGACTTGACGCGTTGTCCCGGAGGTTATTGTCAAGATTGACCAACCACTCGGTGCGCAATCGCTGCCACAATCCCTCGGGCAAGGCAGCGCCCGCTTGGTTGAGCATGGCCTGGACCCCGGCGAAGTCGACGTGCCGCACGTCGTATCGCACACGGACTGAACGCTGCACGGTATCGGGAACGACATCCAGGATGCCCTGCTTCGCGGTCAGATAGGGCACGAAATCCGGCAACTCGAGTGCATCCGGCACGGTTACCTGAAACACACGTTCGACGATGGTCGACGTATCACTTGAGACTTCTTCGCTCGTCGTATTCATGTGGACCGACCTCCTCCCTAAACTCGTCAACAACAAAAAGCCTCATTCCGTCCGGCGGAGTGTCGATGCCCAAGGCAAGGCACCGACACCATGGCTAGCTATCCAGAGCACCCCGGCGTTTGCGGTACTCTTCCTCGTCAATCTCGCCTCGGGCGAAGCGCTGATCGAGCAGTTCGCGCGGGCGTTTTTCGCCGGGCTCCCGCCAGGTGCGTAGTCCGCCCAGCGCCCATGCGACCGCCAGAATCAACACGATCCAGATCAACCACATAAAGCCGCCTCCAAAGCCCATACCAAAACCGTCCATCTTTACTTGCCTCCTCGATGGATCACCCCGACATGGGGGATCCATCGCTGTCATCAGAAGGGATGTTGCATGCCGTAGGAAATCAATCCCTTGGCTATGCGCTGTTGTGCCTCGTCAAGAGCCGAGACCAGATTGCCGGCAGCCTCATGTATCGTCTGGCGCTGTTGCCACATCAGCGGCAATTGCTGACCGGCGAAAGACGTGCCAGGACGCCATCCCCAGCCCTCATGCACTGTGCGAGCGGTTTCCGCATGCGCCTTTACACTATCGGCGAACTGGCTCCAGGCGCTCTCCTGTACCGGCGTGATCGCCAGTTCGGCCTTGATCCCGTCAAGCCGCGCATCGACATCGCCATCCAGAAGCGCTATCGGGCCGTAACCCATGCCGGCCATGTGACCGCCCCAGCCGTGATGCCCCGGAAATCCAAACCCACCCAAGCCGGGGCCGTAGGCCAGTAACGAACCCGCCGCAAACAGACTGGTCACAAGAACCGTACGTTTGAGCATCGTTTTCATCGCTGTTCTCTCTTGCCCCTTGAGGGCG
>JAGRHB010000302.1:1023-2944 GCA_020445245.1 Gammaproteobacteria bacterium | reverse complement strand
TCTCGGCTGGGGCAGTTTCCCGTCACGGCGCATGCGCCAAAGCGTCATGGCGGAGCATCCGCCGAGCTTTTCGCGGAGTTGGCGGTCGGTAATCAGTCGGTGCATGGTGTATCTCCCGTCAGCATTTGATATGGACAGGTGCGATGCTAGGCGCCCGGTTGCGGCGGGTCGGCAGAAAACCCCTTCAACCTGGTGCGCGGTTTTGAGCAGGGCACCGAATCAGGCCTCCCGGCGAGCTGCAGCGACCTGCTTCAGGAGGTGACGCGCCCACCGCTCGAGTGCGCGCCGACGTTCCTTGAGGTACTCGGCGCGGTTGTAGATGTGTATTCCACGCCCATTCGGCCACCGATTCCACACGCATTCGGTCACTGATTCCACGCATTCAACGGCACCGGGAGGACAGTGTGGCAGAGTACCGATCTCATGCAGCCGCCAATCGGTCACGCCGCAGCGTTGGTCGAGGCGTTGCTTCGATCGGCTCCAGCCGGAGAACGGCGTTTCGCCCGTTGTCGTGAAGACGTACTCGGATTCGAGGCCGAGTTCTTTCTGGTCCTCCAACTGACGCCGAAGGATCGACAGGACGGCCGACGAGAGCGGGACGATGTGCGGCTGTTTGTTTTTGGTCCGGTCGCGCGAGAGCTCCCAGGTGCGGCGATCGAAATCGATCTCCGACCACTGCATACCGGCGACTTCGTTACGCCGCTGTCCAGTCAACATCAGGATGCGCACGATGTCGCCATGTATGTGTATGTCGATGCCGCGGTCCCGGTAGGTGGCGTTCCACACCGCGACCAGCTCGGGCATGGTCAGGGTGCGCTCCCGGGGCGTGACCGCGCCGGGTGGTTTGATCCGGTCGGTCGGGACGTCGGTGATCTTGTCGTGGTCGTACGCCCAGTTGAACAGCATCTTCAGGACCGTGAGCGTCTTGTTGGCATGCGCGTCGTGGCCCTCGTCGAGGATGGAATCCAGGACGTTGCGGACATCTTGCTTGGTGATGTCGGTGATGGGTTTGTATTCCCAGTCCTTGAAGCGCTTGCCGGAGATACACCGTCGCATTTCGACGATGGTGCGCGGTCGCGGTTTCGTCCGTTGTCGGGTCCGGTAGCGCTTGAGGAATTCGTCACGCATATTGGCGAAGCAGTCGGCGGATCGCTCGACCTTCTCGTCGCGCGGGGTAGGGTGCAACACCTCCTGCGGGTCTTGTCCGTCTCCGGCGGCGGCGATGACGGCCTTCGCGCGATCCCGCGCCGTCTTCAGATCGAGGCCTTCGGCATCGGAGGCCACGGCTTCCTTGTATTGCCCGATCGTGTAGCGGCGTTTTTTCCACTGGCCGCCCTCGAGAACGCGGGTCATCACAACGAAGGTCTTGCGGCCGCCCCTGGTGACCCTAACGCCGAACCCCGGGGTGATGGTGTCCCAGAAATCCTCCTGCACCTTGTCCGTTTTCAGGTGTTGAATCGTCGGCGAAGTGACCCTTTTTCGTGGCATTGTGGTGGTCGCGGGGGTTGGTTTCTGGAAAAAAATAGGTACCATAGGTACCAGATTTGGCCTGTTTTGAAAGGCGACTAACCCTAGGTACCAGAGGATAACGAAGTCAAAACAAAAAAAGCAAATACAGTAGCTTATGATGGGTCGACCACCACAATTTGAGAAAATTCGGGATGCGCTGAGCGCGGCTGTTGACACAATGGGGTTGTGGGGGTCGGGAGTTCGAATCTCCCCGCTCCGACCAATAAAAAGAAAGGCTTAGGCGAATAACCTAAGCCTTTTTCTTTTGGCGAAGATGCTTTTAATCCATTCATAATCCATATGGTGGGCGCTGTGCAACGCATTGCTCAGCGCAGCTCGAAGGCCTCCTGGTGGAAACGTAGCCTGCCGTTCCAGGCCTGCTTGAGACCGTCACGCAGGGCTTCGCCAAGAC
>JAGRHB010000302.1:0-1015 GCA_020445245.1 Gammaproteobacteria bacterium | reverse complement strand
GCTGTTTGCGCATTCGCCATTGGCCTACGTACCGACGTCGGAGCTCGCTACTGTGATCCTTGTTTCGGCGATTGGCCTGTTCGATCTAGCGGACCTGCGTCTGCTATGTCGTATGAGCTACCGGGAGTTCCTGGTGTTGGTGGCCACCACGCCGGGCGTGCTGCAAAGTGTTCTGCTGGCGGTCGCATTGTCGCTGATCTGGTTGCTGCCATTCGGATCGCGGGCGTCGGGCGAGACCGACGTTGCGAACCCCGAGACCCTTGATCACGAATGGCGGGAAACGGTCCTGCCGCTGCGGATGGAGGAGCGGGACCGGGTGCCGAAACCCCGGGAGGATGAAGGGCCGACGTTGCCGGATCAGCCGCCCATCACCTGAACATCCTGCCCGCAACATCATCGAGCGCACTGAGCAACGTGTTGCTCAGCGGAGCTCGAAGGCCTCCTGGTGGAAACGTAGCCTGCCGTTCCAGGCCTGCTTGAGACCGTCACGCAGGGCTTCGCCAAGACCCCGCGGGCCGCAGAACCATACCTCTGCTGGTTTCGGTGCGCCGGAGATTGCAGCCAGCTTCCCGGCCGTCACCGGCGAACTCTTTTGGTCATGAAAGTGCAGTTGCAGCCCGGGCAGTGCGGCGGCCAGTAGCTGCAGTCGTTGTACGAACGGGTCAGTTGCCCGATCACGCACGTAGTAATGCAGATCGGCGTTGACCATTGTGGCCGATTCCCCCTGTAGAGATTCCAGCCAGGCGAGGAACGGTGTGATCCCGATGCCGCCGGCGATCCAGATCTGCCGGGCGCTCGGGTCGGCACGGCTCAACTCGAAACGGCCGTAGGGCCCTTCGACGCGGACCGGGCTGCCGGCGGCCAGGCGCCCGGAGAGCCGCCGGGTGTAGTCACCGAGCGCCTTGATGGCGAACGTGACGGTCCGGTCGCCCCGATCGGCGCTGGCGATGGTGAAGGGGTGTGCGCCCTCGTTCTTGTCGAAGGTCACGAAGGCAAACTGCCCCGGGCGATGACC
>JAGRHB010000301.1 GCA_020445245.1 Gammaproteobacteria bacterium | reverse complement strand
AGCTTCTTGCCGACAGCCTTGGTCAGAACACGGACCGCCGGCGCGATCTGATACTCTTCGTAGTACTCGCGCAGGAAGTTGATGATGTCCCAATGCTCATCAGTGAGCTCGAGTTCATCTTCTGCAGCCATCACACCGGCAACGCCAGGTACCCATTCATTGATGTTGGCCAGGTAGCCCTCTTCGTCGGTTTCAAAGGTCTTACCATCTACTACGATAGGCATTGTCTATCTCCTCTCAGAAAGAGTTTGTTAAATCAGTCGGGCTTTACAGCCAGGCCTGTACTTTGTCGTTGGCTTCCACCAGATCGACGAAACCTGCGTAATCGACGATCTGGACGCCGTCGATGACACGATCTTCTTTGATGGCGCGAGCCATGAGATCAGAGCGCAGGGCATAGACCTTCCTGTCGCCCATTGCATCTTTCACCATTCCTTCCATCGCGGTGCCCTTCGTCGCACCGTAGACGCCATCTTCAAGCAGCAGGATCGACGAACCGGCAAGCGAATACCTGATCGCCGTTTCCAGCGAGTTCTTTTCGAACGGTGACTTGTTAACTGTGTGCAGATCAGCCATCGGAATACCTCAACTGAATACGACTTCGGATTCGGCCATCAGCTTCGCAACCTGGTCGGCATCCACTATTTCAACGATGTTGTCGACTTCTTCCTCGGTCTCGAAGTCTTCCCAGGCCACCTCGATGAGATCATCCTGCGTCAGACCGCGAGCCTCCAGTGAAGCCTTGTCGACATACATGTGACGTACTCCGTAGTCGCCGAGCGTGCGGTAGGTCGGCATGAAATTCTTCATGTCGGACTGCGAGGTATCGCTACCCTTGACCAGCTGGTACACACCGTCATCCATGCACATCAGGCTGACTTCCTGGTCGAAAGCCGCACCGATCAGAATGACTTCGAGCGACTCCCAGGCGTAGATGGTGCCGTAGGGAGCACGACGGTTCAGATACATGAACTTCTTGACATCAGACATCGCTCAAACTCCCTCAATCACCGAATACGACCAGACGGTCGGACTGGATGGCGGCCTCGATCAGCTGGCCCAGGCCGGAGATCCGGAACTTGGGTGCGATGTTGGTCGCATCCTTGCCGTTGCGCTGTGCCTCACCCTCGTCCACGAGGCCGCGGCGCTGGGCCGCTGCCACGCACAGGACCAGATCGAGGTCATACTTCTCAGCCAGCTCCACCCAGCGGTTGACGATGTTGCGGTCATCCTGGGGCGGCGTGGTCAGACGGGTGCCGTTGAGCACACCGTCGTGGTAGAAGAACACACGAAACACTTCGTGGCCCTTCTCCAGAGCCGCCTTGGTGAAGTGGTAAGCCGAGTCGGACGCCTGATGCTGGTAGGGCCCCTCGTTCACCTGTACTGCCAATTTCATAACGTCGTATGACCTCGTCTTTAACCGCAATCAGAAGCGGATGTAGGTGGAGGAGTTCAAGCTCTTGCGCGAACCACGCCAGTTATCGATGTGGTACTTCGTGAACGGCAGTTCGACTTCCTCGAAGAAACGCGGCCAGCCGATACGCTCAATCCACTCATTGATACGCTCCCAGTCGCGAGCACCCTCTTTGTAGGCCTTGAGGATCTTCTTCACGATCGCGGTTGCTTCGGGCCAGCGCGGCGGGTTGTTCGGGATACCGGCTGCGACCAGCTTCTGGAAGGTCGGCTTGCCACGTGCGTTGGAGTGGTTGCCACCAACCCAGATCGCCAGCTTGGTGTGCTCGGCATCGTTGATCTGCATCGGCGGGCACGGCGGGAAGCAGGCACCACAGCAGATGCATTTCTTCTCGTCGACTTCCAGCGAAGGCTTGCCATTGACCATGGCCGGGCGAATCGCCGCCACCGGGCAGCGCGCCACGACCGACGGGCGCTCGCACACGTTGGCAACCAGATCGTGGTTGATCTTCGGCGGCTTGGTGTGCTGTACGTTGATCGCGATATCGCCCTGGCCGCCACAGTTGATCTGGCAGCAGGAAGTGGTGATATGCACGCGGTTCGGCATGTTCGCGTTGCGGAATTCGTCGATCAGCTCGTCCATCATCGACTTGACCACGCCCGACGCATCGGTGCCCGGGATGTCGCAATGCAACCAACCCTGGGTGTGCGAAATCATCGTGACCGAGTTCTGCGTGCCACCAACGATGAAGCCGGCCTTCTCGATCGCGTCGATCAGCGGCTGCACCTTGGCTTCGTCGGTGACCATGTACTCGATGTTCGACCGGATGGTGAAGTGCACATAGCCTTCACCATAGGTGTCACCGATGTCGCACAGGGTGCGCAGGGTGAACACGTCGAGGATACGCTGGGTGCCGACACGGATCGTCCATACCTTGTCACCGTTCTTGGCGACGTGCATCAGGACGCCAGGGCGTGGGTGCGTGTGGTAGGCCCACATACCGAAGTTGCGACGCATTACCGGGTGCATGTACTGGAACGGATCGGGACACCCAGTCTCGATCGGCTCGCGCATTTCTTTCGCCATCTTATCCCTCCAAAAAGCGGGGCTATTTGCGTAAAGCTTTCCCTGCGGAGCAGCTGCCAGGCAGCCGCTCCGCGAGGACAGGGTTCTTTAACGATCGGTCCGGATCAGGACGCCTCGGCCTGACGGTCGAACCACTTGAGCGCCTCGTCGTCCCATCCATCCATACGGACGTAGGAACACTCACGCGGATGGTTGACCATGTTCGGATCGACGTCGATGTCGATACCTTCGAGGAAATTGACCAGACCGATGCGCTCTATCATCTCACCACAGCGCTCGTGCTCCAGTGCATTCTCCGCCCAGAAGTCGATGATCTCCTCGGCCATTTCGACCAGGGATTCCCAGTCTTCCTCGGTGTCGAGCTTCTTGAACGGCACCACGACGGTGCCCATCAGGTCGCCGATCTTCAGTGTGCGCTTGCCACCGATAAGAATGGTCACGCCCTTGTCGTCGCCGGGGTGCAGCGC
>JAGRHB010000300.1 GCA_020445245.1 Gammaproteobacteria bacterium | reverse complement strand
GCTACTCAGGCAGGCCTGGATCAGCGCTTTTTCGTTCGCGGCCCCGGGTTCAGGTGCAGTCGCTTGCCTGACGCTGGTGTGCCGCGCTGCTGCATGCGTCTTGATGCGATCCCACGTCGTTTCGGAGCTGACTGCAGATCCGCTCTGGCGCCTGATGCGCCGCCAAATCGGGGTAATTTACGGGTTGAATTTTCCCGCACCAATCCCCATCTTCGGACGGTCGAAGCGTCTTTGAAACCTTGGCATGATCGACAGCCAGAATTGTTGCGCGCATTGTTGCGTGCAGACGGAGGAAATCAATGGGACAGGAAGATACTGCGGTGAGTGTGCGAAACGATCAGCCGAGTGCTGTCCCGGTGCTGCCGTTGCGGGACGTGGTGGTTTACCCGCATATGGTCATTCCGCTGTTCGTGGGCCGCGAAAAATCGATCAAGGCCCTCGATGCTGCGATGGCGGACAACAAGCAGATCCTGCTGGTCGCGCAAAAGAGCGCGGATGTCGACGAGCCGCAGCCGGTCGATATGTACGAGATCGGGACCCTGGCCAGCATTCTGCAACTGCTCAAGCTGCCCGACGGTACCGTTAAGGTTCTGGTCGAAGGGGCGGAACGCGCTCAGATCAAGCGGGTGATGTCTGACGACGAGTTTTTCACTGCAGAGATCGAGCCGGCGGGCGACCTTCTAGAGTTGCCCGAGCGCGAGATGGAAGTCCTGATGCGCTCCGCCACTGCGCTGTTCGATCAATACGTGAAGCTGAACAAGAAGGTGCCGCCGGAGGTTCTGACGTCTTTGGCGAGCATCGATGAGCCCTCACGCCTCGCCGATACCATGGCCGCGCACATGGCGCTTAAGCTCGACGAGAAACAGCACGTGCTCGAGATGTTCAATGTGCGCGAGCGCCTGGAGCACCTGATGGCGCTGATGGAGGGCGAGAACGACATCCTGCAGATGGAGAAGCGCATTCGTGGCCGGGTGAAGCGCCAGATGGAGAAGAACCAGCGCGAGTATTACCTCAACGAGCAGATGAAGGCGATCCAGAAGGAACTCGGCGAACTCGATGATGCGCCGAACGAGCTCGAAGATCTCGCGGAGAAGATCGAAAAAGCGGGCATGAGCAAGGAAGCGCGCACCAAGGCGAGTGCGGAGCTGAACAAGCTGAAGCTGATGTCACCGATGTCGGCCGAGGCCACGGTGGTGCGCAACTACATCGATGCCCTGGTCAACGTGCCGTGGAAAAAGCGCACCAAGGTGCGCAATGACATCGCCAAGGCCGAGGAAGTCCTGGATGCCGATCACTACGGTCTCGAGAAGGTTAAGGAGCGCATCCTTGAGTATCTCGCGGTGCAGCAGCGCGTACGCAAGCTAAAAGGCCCGATTCTGTGCCTGGTCGGTCCGCCCGGTGTGGGCAAGACGTCGCTCGGCCAGTCGATTGCGCGTGCCACGAACCGCAAGTTCATTCGAATGGCGCTTGGCGGCGTACGCGACGAGGCCGAGATCAGGGGGCATCGCCGCACCTATATCGGTGCAATGCCCGGCAAGATCGTTCAGAACCTGACCAAGGCGGGCACCAAGAATCCGTTCTTCCTGCTCGACGAAATCGACAAGATGGCGATGGATTTCCGTGGAGACCCCGCGTCCGCGCTGCTCGAAGTGCTCGACCCTGAACAGAATCACACCTTTCAGGATCACTACCTGGAGGTAGACTTCGACCTGTCCGAGGTCATGTTCGTGGCAACTGCCAACAGCATGAACATCCCGCCGGCGCTGCTGGACCGGATGGAAGTGATTCGCCTCTCCGGTTATACGGAAGACGAAAAAGTCAGCATTGCCGAGAACTACCTGGTTCCCAAGCAGATCCAGAACAACGGGCTGAAGGACGAGGAACTGGTCATCAAGGAAGCGGCGCTGCGCGATATCGTGCGTTACTACACGCGTGAAGCCGGTGTGCGCAATCTCGAACGTGAAATTTCCAAGATCTGTCGCAAGGTGGTGAAGGACGTGTTGCTCGAGGCCAGACAGGGCAAACGTGTCACCGTGGCGCCGAAAAACCTGGAGAAGTATCTGGGCGTCAAGCGTTTCCGATATGGGCGTGCGGATGAGCATGATCAGGTAGGCCAGGTTACCGGGCTTGCGTGGACCGAGGTGGGCGGTGAGCTGCTGCGTATCGAGACGGCGCTCACTCCCGGCAAGGGTCGCCTGACCCACACCGGGCAGCTCGGCGACGTGATGAAGGAATCGATACAGGCTGCCATGACCGTGGTGCGCAGTCGCGCGGCTGCGCTCGGGCTGGACGACGATTTTTATCAGAAGTCCGATGTGCACATCCACGTTCCCGAGGGTGCGACGCCAAAAGATGGCCCGAGCGCCGGGATCGGCATGGCGACGTCGCTGACCTCGGCACTGACCGGTATCCCGGTGCGCGCCGATGTTGCGATGACCGGGGAGATCACCCTGCGTGGTGAGGTCCTGCCGATCGGTGGTCTCAAGGAGAAGCTGCTGGCCGCCCTGCGCGGTGGCATCCAGACGGTGATCATCCCGCACGAAAACGAGCGTGACCTGGTGGAGATGCCGAAAAATATCAAGCAGCATCTCGACATAAAGCCGGTACGCTGGATCGATGAGGTCCTGGAAATCGCTTTGGCGGAGCGGCCGAAACCACGCCCGCCGAAGGACGCGGATGAAGTCAAGTCGGCGGACGCGAAAGAAGAAAATGCGGAAGATGCCAATGATGCCCTGCGGCATCATTGAACTTGGGCCGCAACACTGGTAGAAACCTGTGTCAGGCGAGTCGTGTCACGGACATCGACCGGCTCGCTTGACACCGAATTTTTCAGGCTGCTATAAAGCGGCCCGCATAATAGAGTCAGGTCAACTGACAACGTCTTAATCCACCAAAATTGCAGCCAGCCGTGGACCGGGTTGTATTTTCCAATAGGGGGCACCGTCCGAATGAACAAATCTGAACTGATCGAGGCTATG
>JAGRHB010000299.1 GCA_020445245.1 Gammaproteobacteria bacterium | reverse complement strand
CGGTGCTGGGATTCGAACGGCAGCACGTCAATGCGCGGGAAGCGCTCACCCAATTCGGTGGGACGCAATCCGGCCTTGGCCCCAAGCACGATCAAAGCGCCCTCCATCGGATCGCCCTCGACCTGCCACTGCTCGTCGACCTGGCGCAATGCCGAGTCGTTGCACAGGGTGGCTGCGAGACACAATTCGTGGATGACCGGCCGCTCATCGAGCGGCGAGTTGTCGACCTCCAGCAGGAAGCTGCCATGCGGGTCATAGCCAACGCCGCTCACCGTCAGCACAGCCTCGACGGTGACCAGTGTCTGTACCGTCATCTCGTTGCGCGTCAGCGTGCCGGTCTTGTCCGAGCAGATCGTGCTGACCGAGCCCAGTGTCTCGACTGCCGGCAGGCGGCGGATGATGGCCCGCTGTGTAGCCATTCGCTGCACGCCAATGGCCAGTGCGATCGTGATGATTGCCGGCAGTCCCTCGGGAATGGCCGCCACCGCCAACCCCACGGCGGCGAGAAACATCTCCTCCAGCGAGTAACCGCGTACGGCCACGCCGAACACGGCAGTGACAGCGGCCACCGCAAGAATCGCCAGCGTGAGGGTGCCTGCGAACTGGCTCATCTGCCGCGTCAGTGGTGTGGTCAGGGTCTCGACCTCTTCCAGCAGCGTGCTGATGCGACCGATCTCGGTCTGTTCGCCGGTGCTCGCGACCACGCCAAGACCCTGGCCGGCAGTGACCAGGGTGCCTGCATAGGCCATGCAGAGACGGTCGCCGAGTGCTGCTTCTTCAGGCACCTGCTCTGTCTGCTTGCGCACTGCCAGCGATTCGCCCGTCAACATCGACTCGTCGACCTTCAGTTCGCGCAACTGGAAAAGGCGCAGGTCGGCGGGTACGCGATCGCCGGATTGGATGAACACCATGTCACCGGGAACGAGGTCTTCGGCGGCAATGCTGAAACGGGTGCCGTCGCGCATGACCATCGCCTGCGGCGAAAGCAGTTTGCGTACCGCATCGAGGGCACGCTCGGCCTTGCCCTCCTGCAGAAAGCCGATGACTGCGTTGATGGCCACCACGGCCACAATGACCGAGGCATCGACCACATGTCCGAGGAGCAGGGTGACGATTCCAGCGGCCAGCAGGACATAGATCAGCACGTTGTGGAACTGGGCGAACAGTCGTGCCCAGGCGCTGCGTACCTTGGGTGGCCGCAACACATTGGGACCGAATCGATCGTGCCGCCTGCGGACCTCTTCGGTGTCCAGGCCGCTTGCCGTGGCGTCCAGTTGTGAAAGGGCTTCGGCGGCACTGAGTTGGTGCCATTGCCGGTCATTTTCTTGTGCCATGGTGGCTCCTCAACTGCCGCAAGGCAGTGTCGAGGCCCGGGAGATTTCTGCGCACTGGTGTGGCGCCGGGCCGTTGCTGAATGTCGCGCGCTCAGGTCTCCCCGGTCTGCGCCCGGGCGTCACGGCGCAAAACCAGTTCCAGTGGGTGACTGGTATCGAGGTGTACATCGCGCTGCGGGAACGCAATCTCGATACCGGCGGCACGGAACTCATCGAGAATGGATTGATGCAGCTCGGTGAGGGTCGTGAGGCGCGCATCGATATCACTCAGATAGGCGCGCAGCACGAGGTTGAGGGAATTGTCTCCAAAGCCTTCGAAGCTGATGCGTGGTGCCGGATCCTTGAGCACCTTTGGATGACCGGCCGCGACCTGTGCGATGATTTCCATCGCCCGCTTGGTGTCGCTGTCATAGCCGACGCCAACGCCAATGGTCAGACGGTTGACGGTATCCGACAGCGTCCAGTTGATCAGTTGTCCGGTAATGAACTGCTTGTTGGGGATGATCAGTTCCTGGCGCTCCCAGTTGACGATCGTGGTCGCGCGGATACGGATTCGTGAAACTGTGCCGGTAGTGTTGTCTACGGTTACGACGTCACCCACACGGATGGGTTGCTCGAACAAAAGGATGATGCCGCTGATGAAGTTCGCGACGATCTCCTGCAGACCGAAGCCGAGACCGACCGACAGGGCGGCGACCAGCCACTGCACACTCGACCATTGCAGGCCCAGGGCGTTGAAGGTGATCAGCAGGCCAGCCAGTGCGACGATGTACTGTGTCAGCGTGGTAAAAGCATAGCGGGAGGCCCGGCTGAGCGGCAGACGCTGCAACAGGGTGAGTTCGAGTAGCGCCGGGATGTTGCGGGCGGCGAACAGCGCGAGGCCGCCGAGCAGGAGACCTGCCACCATGTCGCTGAGGGTCAGCGGCACCTCTTTGCTGACACCGTCGATCAGTTTGTTGGTGGAGAAGGGCAGTTCCACCTTGTCGAGGAAACTGAATGCCGGGATGACGTCTTTCCAGATCCACCACAAGCCGACCAGCAACCCGATTGTGTAGCCGATTTGCACCAGCTTGCGGACCTGGTCGCCGAGCTGCCCATAGTTGATCTTGTCTTCGTCCAGCGGCAGTTCGCCGGACTCAGGGCTGGCAGCAGGTTCCTGTGACGCGGCGCGTTGCGCAATCTGCTCTTCGCGGTAGCGCATCGCCTCCTCGAAACGCAGGCGGCGCTGTGTAACATAGAGTCCGCGCAACAGCAGGTCCTTGAGCAGGACCAGTACGATCAGGAACCACAGTGTCTCGCCGGCCTTTCCCGTCAGAAAGGCTACCGTGTAGTAGTAGCCGCTGAGTGCGGCCAGCGCCAGGCCAAGCGGCAGCACGATGGCGGGCCCGAACCACAGGATGTGGTAGTTGGCCCACTTCGCATTGTCCGGCACCTTGGCCATCGCCAGCATCACGGGGCCGTTCTTGCGCCAGATGCGGTATACGGCGACGGCAAGCAGCACCATCAGGACGATGGCTGAGAGCCGGCCGAGTGACAACATGCCGGGTTGCTCCGACGGCACCAGGGAGGCGGCGGTATGGATGAACGCAGAGGGCACAGCGGCGGCGCCGGCAATCGCCAAGAACGCCAGCGGTGCTGCGAGCGGCGTCAG
>JAGRHB010000002.1:23675-35277 GCA_020445245.1 Gammaproteobacteria bacterium | reverse complement strand
ATGAGTCGTTTGACGGTTACTCTCGATGACGATTTGCACCGCGCCCTGAAAGAGACGGCGGCGCGGCAGGGGCGTTCCATTGCCTCGATCATCGAGGAGAGCCTGCGTCTGCGCGGCATACGGGACCAGGCCAGTGCCCGTGCGTTGGTCGCACAGGCGCGCAAGCGCGCGCAGCTCGATCCGGATGCGGCATTGGAGTTGGCTGTCGAGGAGACACTCGCCGCGCGTAAGCGATGAGTCCACCCGTCTTCGTCGTTGACACCAATGTCGTGGTCGCGGGCTTGATAACGGGTTCGAGCCATAGCCCGGTTGCGCTGGTTCTGGACGGGATGATGTCGGGGACGCTGGTCTTCCTGTTATCGCCCGCACTTCTCGACGAGTACCGCTCGGTGCTGTTAAGGCCTAAGCTCGCCAAGCTTCACGGTCTGACAGAAACACAGATTGATCAGCTACTTGTTGAACTGACGGCCAACGCCATCTGGCGTGACCCGACGCTCGCTACTCCTGCGCCAGATCGGGGTGACGACCATCTTTGGGCCCTGTTGAGCGCCTACGCGGGAAGCATTCTGGTCACTGGTGATCGCTTGCTGCTGGAGAATCCGCCGACACGAAGCTCGGTGATCTCGCCGAGTACATGGCTTAGCGATTTTGTCAGCCGTGGCGGTCGCGCACGGTAGATCCTGTTCGGTGCCGCAGCTTCTGGCTTCAGGAAGCACGGATTCGACAAAGCGCCTGACGCAAGATCACCGCTCGACGGACTGGCTGAAGTTCCCCGCAAGCGGTTCGTAACTGGTGGAGGCGGCGGGAGTGACTCGGTGCATCCCTGCACCTCGCCCTTCGGGCCGCCGCTGCGCGGCGTTCACCAGCGCTCCGGGCGCTGGCGGATGAACCCGGAACGCGGGTTCGCGTCCACACCGCCCAAAAACGCCGAAGGGCCACCCGAGGGTGACCCTTCATCGTTTTGGTGGAGGCGGCGTCTACCGTACGTGAATCAACAAAAACAAGGTGAAACAAAAAGTTAATCGATCTCAAAAGAGTGCGGACTAGAATTTCACCCCTTCCATCACCCCTTTGCGTTTTGGCGCCTGTTAACGGTGTCCGGAGAACCTCCGCTGTTGCGCCTGTTGCGCGAACCAAATGCCGCGCATGCAAACAACGGTCGCCTGACTGTTCAGACGCTATCATGCGCCACCGGCGCCGCATGGCGTGCTCTATAGGGAACGTGGAGACACCGTGAAGACGCGTCGAATATTCAGCAGTTTTCCTGCAACCATCTGCCTGTTGATCGTGCCATCGCTGGTCGGCGCCACCAACGGCCTCAACCAGATCGGCTTCGGCACCGAATCGGTGGCGATGGGCGGCGCCGACATCGCCGTTGCGCGCGACACCTCGGCACTGAACACCAACCCGGCCGGCCTGGTCCAGATCAAGGGCGCCCTGGCTGACGTCAACAGCGCGATCGGCTACACCGGCAACATCACGCACAAGGACGCGTACGGCAACGATACGCAAAACGTCAATCGCTTCCCGCTGCTCGGCAACCTGGGGTACGCACAGCGCCTGGACGACCTGCCACTGACGCTCGGCATCGGGCTGTTCGCGCAGGGCGGCACCGGCAACCAGTACGATAACCTGCGCACGGCATTCGGCACGGTCGACGACCTGTCCGCCACGCTGCGCCTGGCACGCATCTCGCCCGGCGTTGCCTGGCAGGTCAATGACGCGCTGGCCGTCGGCGTCAGCCTGATCGGCACCTATGGCGATCTCGAGCAGGAGCTGTTCCCGAACACCTCGTACCTCGACCTTGCCGATCCGTCGCGTTCGTTCTTCGGCTACGAACTGAGCGAGATGCGCGATACCGGCAGCGGCATCAAGCTGGGCGTGATGTACGAGGTCAACTACCGGGTCAAGTTGGGCGCCGCGTACAACAACCGCATCGATCTGGAGTTCGAAGGCGAGGCCACGGTAGACCTCAGCGCGTTGGGCCTGGGCAAGGTCAATTACCGCGATGCCCGGGTACGCAACCTCGATCAGCCGCAGGAGCTGGGCATCGGCGCCGCGATCCAGGCCCGCGACGATCTTCTGGTCTCGCTGGAGCTGAACTGGATCGACTGGTCGAGCGCGATCAACGGCACGACCCTCACCGCGAGCGCGCCGGACAATGCCCTCGCACCGGCCACGTTGCGCGTGACCGACCCCAATCACTGGCGCGACCAGTACGTCGTCGGGATCGGCTTCGCCTACGACCTTGACTCACAGACGGTGCTTCGTGCCGGGTATAACTACGGCCGCAACCCCATTCCGGAGGCGAGCCTGAGCCCGCTGCTCAACACCATCACCGAGCACCACCTGGCGTTCGGCTTCGGCCGGGAATTGGACGCCGCCTGGCGCATCGACGGCGCCTTCGTCTGGGACATCAAGGCCAGCACCCGTTACAACAACCCGGGCCTGCCATTCGGCGACTCCGAGGCCGTGGGCGACCTTTTCGCGCTGCATTTCCGGGTGAGCAGGGCGTGGTGAGGAAAGCAGTTGTCGTGCGCGGAAGGGCCGGAGGATGGGGCAGCCGGCCTGAGACGCAGGCTATGCGGGCGCCGAGCTTGTCGCTTTCCCTACCCGGCGTTATCAGCAGGTGGACGTGGTTGGCCATCGGCGCATAGGCGTGGCTGCGGCCACCGAATTTGTCAGCCGCGGTGTGCAAGGCATCGAGGTATTGGATCGTCGGCTTCGGCGAAGAAGCTGGCCTGACCATTGTTCCCCCGCTGTACGACATCCCGGGGTACGCCAGGCAGATGAAATCCCGGTTTACATGGCATCGTCTTCCCTGAGGATTCCGCTTATCATTTTGTCATCCTGGCGCAAATGGTTCTATGAATCGGATTCCTACTTGTCAGCTTACTTTACAAGTGGGCCACGAGGGTCTGGTGCTTCCATGGGTAACCCATTGAAAATGCAGCCGAGCGATACTTATGCATGAATCTTGCAAGCCACGGAAAAACTGACGTGACGGAAACAAACCACCAACACAGGGAAACGAATATGGAGCATTCAGTGATCAGGATGGCCGTGCTGGGCGGTCTGGTGTTATTGGCGGGAGTGGTAGAGTCGGCGTCGGTATCGGGGAAAGGAACCTGGGAAACGACACTGCAGGGCCGCGACCTTGACGGCAACGCGTCGACGTATGAGGCGTATTACGACACGGTTCTGGACATCACCTGGCTGGCGGATGCGAACTATGCGCAGACCTCGGGTTTCGACTCCGATGGGCGTATGACCTGGGCCAGTGCGGTGGCCTGGGCGAACAGCCTGGTCGTCGGCACGTACGACGACTGGCGGCTGCCGACGGTGACCGACATTGGCACCAGCGGCTGTACCTATGGCGCCGGGAACCTGTCTTACGGCACCGGAGGCGACTGCGGTTATAACGTGGATACCGCCACTGGTGAGCTGGCTTCGCTGTGGTACGACACGCTGGGCAACACCCCCTACTACAGCACAACCGGCACCTCTGCCCAGGCTGGCTGGGGCCTGAGCAACACCGGGCCTTTCAGCAACCTCCAGTCGAGCGTGTACTGGTCGGGCACGGAGTACGCGCCCAATACCGGCAACGCGTGGTACTTCCGCACGAGCTACGGCAGCCAGGGCTACGCGGGCAAGGGCAATGGCCTCTATGCCTGGGCCGTGCGTTCCGGCGATGTCAGCCCGGTGCCGCTGCCGGCGGCGGGGTGGCTGTTTGGGGCGTCGCTGCTGGGTCTTGCGGGGCTGGTGCGGCGGGGCCGGGCTGACGTTGGTGCTTAGGTGATTCGGATGATTGGGTCCTTTCCCCCTCCCCCGCGTGCGGGGGAGGGTTGGGGAGGGGGCGGGGGTGCAGGGGGTGACCCCCTGCTTGCAGCCCCGGCAGTCTAGGATATGGCGCGCTACGAGCACCTGCCGATCTACCGGCAGGCGATGGACGTGGCGATCTGGTTCGAGCAGGCGGTGGCGGGATTTTCGCGCTATCACAAGTACACGCTGGGCAGCGAACTGCGCAATCTCAGTCGCGAGATAGTCAGCCTGATCGCGCAGGCCAACAGCGAAGCCGACAAGGCGCCGCACCTGAAAAGGCTGCGCACGCGTCTCGACGAGTTGTTGATCCTGATGCGGATCGCCAAGGAGGCCAGGGCGTTCAAGAGTTTCAACAGCTACCAGCATGCCGTCACCGAGGTAGCCAAGGTTTGCAGACAGAACGAGGGTTGGCTGAAGAGCGTCACCGCCGCCGCCGGGGGCGATGCACGGGGGCCGGAACCGGCGCGGCGCCAACGCAGGCCCCGCGCCGGGCGTGCCGATTGATCATTGTGCGCCCATCCCACCCGTTCGCGGGTATGACGATGCAGGGCGGGATACCGCTCTAGGGCGGATTCCCAACCGGTGGGGGTTCAGTCCCCGCAAAGTGGCTGGGCAAATTGCAGTCGAACGTGTACTGGTCGGGTACGGAGTACGCGCCCAATACCGGCAACGCGTGGAACTTCAACACGAACAACGGCAACCAGAACAACACGAACAAGAACAATGACAACTATGCCTGGGCCGTGCGTTCCGGAGAATGATTGCCCGTGCGGGTGAGTTTCGCCGAGTTGTACCGGCACTATGTCAATTGCCGGCGCAACAAGCGCAACACCGTCAACGCCCTGAGGTTCGAGGTGCGCCAGGAGCTTGCCCTGCTGGAACTGCGGGACGAACTCAACAGCCGCCGCTATCGCCCTGGCCGTTCTGTCTGCTTCGTTACCCGAAAGCCCAAGCTGCGCGAGATCTTCGCAGCAGACTTCCGTGACCGCATCGTGCATCATCTGGTGGTGGATCACCTGGAGGCGTACTGGGAAAGGGTCTTCATCCATGACTCGTACGCCTGTCGCAAGGGCAAGGGCGTGCATGCCGCCGTCGATCGGCTGCAGCGCTTCCTGCGCCAGGTGACGCGCAGTGGGAAGCGGTCGGCCTGGTATCTCCAGCTCGACATCCAGAGCTATTTCATGCGCATCGACAAGGCCCGCCTGTGGGCGATGCTCGAGCCGCACATCGACGACGACTACATGCGCGGGTTGACGCGGACGCTCGTTTTTCACGACTGTGCGGCCGACTATGTGGCACGCGGCCCATCCGCGCTGCTCGACCGCGTACCGCCGCACAAGAGCCTGCGTCATACCGAGCCGGGCAGAGGGCTGCCGATCGGCAACCTGAACTCGCAGTTCTTCGCCAATGTCTATCTCAACGGTCTGGACCAGTTCGTGAAGCACGACCTCAAGTGCCGTCACTACCTGCGCTACTGCGATGACTTTGTCCTCCTGTCAGAGCGTCGTGAACAACTTCAGGAATGGCAGGCGCGGATAGCGTCCTATCTGGACGAATCGCTCGGGCTGGTGCTGAACGCCCCGCGGACCCGCCTGCAGCCAGTGGGCAGCGGGATCGACTTTCTCGGCTATATCGTGCGGCATGACTACCGCCTGGTGCGCAGGCGGGTGGTAGGCAATCTGTTCGACTGCCTGAACCGGTTCGCACGACGGTTCGTATTCGAGACGGATGGCATCACGAGGGTGATGTTCAACCGGTCCGCCCTTGAAAGGCTGCATGCGGTGCTGACGTCCTACCACGGCCATTTCCTGCATGCCGACGCCTACGGGCTCTGGCAGTCACTCGCACGGCGATTCGGCTTTCTTTACTGGTTGTTTCGCCACGACCCGGCCACACAAAAACTCCTGCCGCGATACGGTGTGCCGGCCGCCGCACAGCGCGTTTCCACGCAGTACCTGGCAATCCGCGCCGCCTATCCCGAGGCCGTCGTGTTCTTCCAGGTGGGACGATACATCGAGTTTTACGCAGCCAGCGGCGACGCCGTCTGCGAGCGCATGGGGCTGCGGCGGATGCATTCCAACCGCCGTGGCGCCCGGTACGGGTTTCCGCTGGATCGCGCCGCGCGCTGTACGAGGCGCTTACTCGATGAGGGCGTCCCGGTCGTGCGCGTGGTGGAATCCGAACGGCCGAACACCAGTCGGATCAAGTCCAGGGAGATCGGTTGGCTCGACTATCGATCGGTGGCGTGAATCCCGAGAATGGGCGCCAGGGACGGCCCCTTACCCGGGCCGGCGTTGGGCAGGTCGCCCACCAGTTGAGTGAATGATGAAATACTGAGATACTCGCGCGGCTTCCGGGCGCTGCTGATTCAGTATCTGGCGTCCCTGCCGACAAGCGGTAACACGCTTGTGGCACAAGTGTTTTTTCCGGGAGGTGTTCCCGGATCGCGCATGGATCAAGACAGAGGATGTTGGCAGATGGATCGCTGGTACGCCGTTCGCACCAAGCCTCGCCAGGAGGCACAGGCGCTGGATCACCTCGAACGGCAGGCCTTTACGACTTATCTTCCCCTGATCAAGACGCCGCGCCGGCGGCTCGGCAAGTGGCAGTCATCGGTCGAGCCATTGTTTCCTGGCTATCTGTTTGTTTGCATCGATCCCTCCGCGCAAAGTACGGCGCCCATTCGTTCGACCCGTGGTGTGCTGGGACTGGTGCGTTTCGGAAACGAGCTGCGGCCCGTGCCTCACGGGGTGGTTGAGCGCCTCGCCGCGTCCCAGGCCGAACGTGACACACCGATAGATCCCGCAGCGCTTTTCAGGCCCGGGACCGAGGTGATGATCGCCGACGGTGCGCTGGCCGGTGTCAGGGCGATCTTCGAGGCCAGGTCGAGTGACGACCGCGTGTACCTGTTGTTTGAACTGTTGGGCAAGACGAACCGCATCGAGGTGCCGGCCCACCAGGTAGTGCCGGCCGCGTGAAGCGGTCGGGCAATCCCGATCGGGTCATCCGCCGTTCGGTTGACTCATGGTAGCCGATCGGGGCCGTAATGAAGGGGCGCTGCGCCTGTCCGGGCGGTGTCACCAGGAAACATGTTGCCATTGAAGGCCCGTCCGACCTGTGCCAGGAAACGGAAGGGCGGTAGCGTGTCGCGAGCCATGGCTGTGACGCCGCTGCCGACGCATGCCCAATAAACCCAAGGAAGACGACATGGAAAGACAAAGAATTGCCCTGATAACCGGCGTCACCGGCCAGGACGGCGCCTACCTGGCGGAGTTCCTGCTGGGCAAGGGCTACGAGGTGCACGGGCTGAAGCGGCGCTCGTCGCTGTTCAACACCGACCGCATCGACCATCTGTACCAGGACCCGCACGTCGATCACCGCAACTTCATCCTGCACTACGGTGACCTGACTGACAGCACCAGCCTGATCCGGGTGATCCAGGCGGTGCAGCCGGACGAGATCTACAACCTGGCGGCGCAGAGCCACGTGGCCGTTTCGTTCGAGTCGCCCGAGTACACGGCCAACGCCGACGCGATCGGCACGCTGCGCATCCTCGAGGCGATCCGCATCCTCGGCCTGGAGAACAAGACCCGCTTCTACCAGGCCTCGACCTCGGAGCTGTTCGGCGAGGTGCAGGAGATCCCGCAGAAGGAGACGACGCCGTTCTACCCGCGCTCGCCGTACGCCTGCGCCAAGCTGTATGCCTACTGGATCACGGTCAATTACCGCGAGGCCTACGGCATCTACGCCTGCAACGGGATCCTGTTCAACCACGAGTCGCCGATCCGTGGCGAGACCTTTGTCACGCGCAAGATCACCCGTGCCCTGGCGCGCATCAATCTGGGTCTGCAGGACAAGCTGCATCTCGGCAACATGAACGCCAAGCGCGACTGGGGCCACGCGCGCGATTATGTCGAGATGCAGTGGCTGATGCTGCAGCAGGACGAGCCCGAGGACTTCGCGATCGCGACTGGCAGGCAGTACTCGGTGCGCGAGTTTGTCGAGATCGCCGCGGCGCACGTCGATATGCGGATCCGCTGGGAGGGCGAGGGGCTGGATGAGAAGGGCATCGATGCGAAGACCGGCAAGGTGATCGTCGCGGTCGATCCGCGCTATTTCCGGCCGACAGAGGTCGAGACGCTTCTGGGTGATGCGACCAAGGCGCACGAAAAACTGGGCTGGACGCCGAAGATCACCTTTGAGGAGATGGTGCAGGAGATGATGCAGACTGACCTCGAACTGGCAAAACGCGACGACCTGGTCGAGCGCGAGGGGTTCAAGGCGTTCAAGTATTACGAGTAATTGCCCCCTCACCCTAGCCCTCTCCCCCCGCGGGGGGAGAGGGGAAAGATGGCGGAGCACCATGACATACCTTTCCGGAGCGAAGTTTCCCATTTCCCCCTCGCCCCCTGAGGGGGGAGAGGGCCGGGGTGAGGGGGATGACTTATCACGCGTGGAGAGGGGAAGAAACTCGAGAGCACCATGACATTTCTTTCCGACAAGACAGCCAAGGTCTACGTCGCCGGGCATCGCGGTATGGTCGGCTCGGCGATCGTGCGCGCGCTCGAGGCCACCGGGTTCAGCAATATCGTCACCCGCACCAGCACCGAGCTCGACCTGCGCAACCAGGCCGCGGTGAACGCCTTTTTCGCCGAGGAGGAGCCGGACTACGTGTTCCTCGCCGCCGCGAAGGTCGGCGGCATCCTGGCCAACGACAGTTACCCGGCGGATTTCATCTACGACAACCTGGTGATCGAGACCAACATCATCCACGCCGCGTACCGCCAGCGCGTGCAGAAGCTGCTGTTCCTGGGCAGCACCTGCATCTACCCGAAGCTGGCGCCGCAGCCGCTCAAAGAGGACTACCTGCTGACCGGTCCGCTGGAGCCGACCAACGAGTGGTACGCGGTGGCCAAGATCGCCGGGATCAAGCTGTGCCAGGCCTACCGGCGCCAGCACGGTTGCGACTTCATCTCGGCGATGCCGACCAACCTTTACGGCCCGGGCGACAACTACGACCTGGAAAAGTCCCACGTGATCCCGGCGATGCTGCGCAAGATGCACGAGGCCAGGCTGCGCGGCGACGCGGCGGTCACCCTGTGGGGCACCGGGACACCCAAGCGCGAGTTCCTGCACGTCGACGACCTGGCCGATGCGCTGCTGTTCCTGATGGAGCACTACAGCGGCGAGTCGCACGTCAACGTCGGGGTCGGCGAGGACCTGACGATCCGCGCCCTGGCCGAGCTGGTGCGCGAGGTGGTCGGCTTTGCAGGCGGGCTTGTGTTCGACACAACCAAGCCCGACGGCACGCCGCGCAAGTTGGTCGATACGACGCTGATCAATGGGCTGGGCTGGATGCCGAGAAAAGATTTGAAACAGGGACTTGGCGAAGCTTATTCATGGTTTGTCGAGAATCATGCGGCGGCGCGGACCTGATCGGTTCGGTGCGCCTTTCGGCGATTTCGAAGAGATCGCCGGGCGAAAGTGCCGGGCGCAAACGAACTACGGCGTGCCTTGCGCCGTGCGCAGCAGCGGAGACTGTTGCAGCGACTGGCGCGTTCACCGGTGAGCGTCGCTAGGACGAATCGAAAAACTGCCTATCGTTGCTGTGAAGCAGCATCTCATGAGGCCGCGCGGACGTTGTCAGGATTTTTTACGATCGAAAGCGATAAGTTTCTTCTCGGGCGGCTTATTTATTAGGATTGTCAATCATTTGCTATTTATGGCACATTTTTTGCAACATAAATCATGAAGCTTTTTTCGCGTTTGACGCAACCTGTAATACTACAAGGAGTTCGACGGTGACTCGGTCAACGGATATAGACAACAACCTGATCGTGCGCGCTGGTCGCGCGCTTGGATTGGCGGCCGCTTTGGGTCTCGTGCTTGCGACTGGTTCGGTTTGTGCAGCAACCTTCCAGGCATTCTCTTTCCCCTCCGACGACCAGCCCGGGAACCAGGCCTATACAGGAGGTCTCGGCAACGACTTCGACGTGTTGAGTACGATCAGGGTGGACTCGTTGGGCGTGTTCGACGATGACGGAGACGGAATTTCTGGCTCGCTGACCGTGGGTATTTTCGATCTCAGCGACGTGTCGTCTGGACCGCTGGTAAGCGCGACGATTTCTGGAAGCGATGATCTTCTCGTCGGGAGTTTCCGGTTTAACGATGTCACGCCGCTGATTCTGGGCCCAGGCAACTATAGCGTCGTTGCTTTTGGTTTCGGGGCAGACAACAACGCCAACGAAAACGTCGCTGATATCCCGCTTGTCACCAATGATGGTGGCGGCCTGATCGACTTTGTGAACAGTCGATTCGGGACTGGCCCCTTCCCGACTACCACCACGGTAGACAGTTACGCGTGTTCCGGAAGCCCCGAGGCATGCTTCGGCGCGGGTACCTTCACGTTTTCGCCAGTTCCCATACCTGCTGCCGCTTGGCTATTCGCCTCGGCGCTTGGTATCTTCGGATACCTCGGGAAGCGAAAGCTCGACGCATAATAAAAACAAATCCCGCTTCGGCGGGATTTTTTATTTCGGCGCAGCCGCTTTTCCGTATATCAACTGACGGCGCAGAGCCCGGGGGCCGTGCGCCTGCGCCGTTCGCACCCAGTGTTCGCGTGTTCCTCGCGCGCAGGACAGGCTGCCGGACAAACGGCGGCGTCGATGCAGGCCGCTTTGCCAGCGGAATCTATGCCTGGCGATACGGCCAAACGTCAAGTTGACCGCAATCGGGTCGTTAAAAAGTAGAGGCCAGGCGCTGCGGGATGCCTCATCCTGGAGTCGGTGAAAGGCATCGGCAGTTGAACACATACTTAACTGCTGGGATACTAGTGCGGAAATCACGCGCCGCCGGCTCGCGGTGCCAAGAGGGACGGGGCGATGGTCCACATCATCGGCCCAATGGAGTAGCAAAAGGCCGCTGGAACGGCTGCCACGGAGAAGGACATGGCGGACGGCTTCGCCGTACAGACGAAGGCTCACCAGGTGGCTGCGGAAGAGTGGTACCTGGGCAGACGGGCCTCCCACACGCATCTTTCGATGGTCAGCATGGCCCAGCGGCGTAACGCTCGCTGGCAATCGGCCGTCGAGCCGCTGTTCTTCGGCTACCTGCCCACCGATCTCGACATGGGCTCGCGGCCGCGCGATGACGACCCGATCGATTTCATCGACCTGTTCGGCGCGGTGCCACTGTCGACGGGTGGCTGCAAAGGCGCAAGGCGATCGTCGGGGCAGGCAGCGGCCGTGACCGTGTCCCGGTGCTGCTCGAGCTGATGGGCATGGCGCACAGGGTGACCCTGTCGGGCCCCAGGTGGCGCCACTGAACTGACGGATGCCTGGCGGACACTGCCGGGCGGCTGTGAAAGATCGAGGCCCGGCGCCGACAGGGCGTGCCGCCTCGAGCGCTGCGTGGCCTCTGCCGCAGCCAAGATGGATGAAAAGGAAGGCCATTCCGATTCGCGCCTGGAAACGGAGTGGCGGTAGCGTGTCTGCCGACCACCCGATGAGTGCAAGGCAGCCGGTGCAGCGATGCGCGCGGTGCCGGGACACAATTCAGGCGATTCCGACAACACTCTGGCGTTGATATTCAGCTGATGGACGAACAAGAAGGCCTGGGCCTGACAGACTACATTGCGATCCTGCGCCGCCGGCGCTGGTACCTGATCGTACCTGCCGTCGTGATCTTCGCGGTCGCGGTGGCGGTCGCGATGCTGATGCCGGCGACCTACCGGTCGGAAGCGACGATCCTGATCGAACAGCAACAGATCCCGCAGGACCTG
>JAGRHB010000002.1:0-23577 GCA_020445245.1 Gammaproteobacteria bacterium | reverse complement strand
GGTCCGCTCGACGGTCACCAGCTACGCCGACCAGCGGGTGCAGATCATCAGCCAGCGGGTGATGACGACGGCCAACCTGTCGAACGTGATCGAGAAATACGACCTCTACGCCGCAGAGCGAAAGCAGGAGCCGATGTCCGTCGTCGTCGAACAGCTGCGCCAGAACATCGGCCTGAAGATGGTCAGCGCCGACGTCGTCGACCCGCGCAGCGGCAGCGCGAAGAAGGCGACGATTGCATTTACCCTGTCGTTCGACGATGGTTCCCCGCAGACGGCGCAGCGGGTCGTCAACGAGCTGGTGTCGCTGTTCCTCGACGAGAACCTGCGCAAGCGCCGCGAAGCGGCGAAAGATGCGTCGAGCTTTCTGGCCGGCGAGGCCGAGCGACTGGCGACGCAGATCGCCGACCTGGAGGCGAAGGTCGCGCGCTTCAAGGAGGAACACGGGGAAAACCTCCCCGAGATGCAGCAGGTCAACACCCAGTTTCTGCAGCGCACCGAATCGCAGCTGGACAAGGTCGTCCAGGACAGGCGGCTGCTCGACGAACGCATCCTGCTGATCGAATCCGAGCTGGCGCGCACCACGCAGTACGGCCTGTCCGAAGGGGACGGCAACCGCCGCGTGCTGACGCCGCGGGAACGCCTGATGCAGCTCGAGCTGCAGTATCTCGAGCTGAGCGCCCGGGTTAAAGAGAACCATCCCGACCGCATCTACCTCGAGCGCGAGATCAAGGCGCTGCGGCGGGAGAGCGGCGGCATGAACATCAATGAACTCACCCAGGTGCTCGAGCGGGCCAGGGCGGCGCTGGCGGAGCGACGCGAAAAGCTGCCCGACACGCACCCGGACGTCGAGAGTGCCGCGCAGACCGTGGCAGCGCTCGAGGACCAGCTGGCGGAGATGCGGGCACGCGGCGACGATGCCACGGCCAGTCAGCTGCCGGAGAACCCGGCCTACACGACCTTGTCCACGCAGTTGAAGACGTTGCGTGCCGAGCAGAAGTTTCTCGACGAGCGCAAGCTGGCGCTGGCGGCAGAGCTGCAGGAATACGAGGCACGGGTCAAGGATGCGCCCAAGATCGAGCGCGAATACCGTACCCTGACCCGCGACTACGACAACGCCGTGGCCAAGTACCGCGAAATCAAGGCCAAGGAGATGGAGGCGCAGCTCGGCGAGTCGCTGGAAGAGGAACGCAAGGCCGAACGCTTCGTGCTGATCGAGCCGGCGCAGGTGCCGGTCAAGCCCATCAAGCCCAACCGGCTCGCGATCCTGTTCCTCGGTTTCGTGTTTTCGATGGGCGGCGGCCTGGGCGCGATGATTCTGAAGGAGGGCACGGGCAACGCGCTGTACAGCGCCAAGTCGGTCGCCATGCTGACAGGCGCGCCACCGCTGGCCGCGATTCCCTACATCGAGACGGCCGAGGAAGAGGATGACAGGCGGCGCAAACGCATCGTCGCGATCGCTGCCGCAGCCGCGATGCTGCTGCTGGTGATCGGCGCGGTGCATTTCCTGGTCAAGCCGCTGGACCTGGCGGCCTACAAGGCACTGCAACGCGCCGGGCTGATCGAGTCCACGCCGGCGAAAGGGGGCGGCTGACCATGGAACGCATCAAGGAAGCCCTGGAGCGGGCGCGTGGGCAGCGAGACGAGGCAGGCCCGGCATCGGCGCGCCCCGGCGCGAAGTCGACACCCCGCAGCCACGATAAGGCACCGGTCGAGCAGAAGATCGTCTACACCCAGACCCGCACCCTTGAGCCCGATCTCGACTGGCTGCGGCGTCACCGGGTGATCGCGGGCCCGGCCGACCCGGTCGCCAACCACTACAGCGTGTTGCGCACGCACGTGCTGCAACGCATGCGCGCCAACAACTGGCGCGCGCTGGCCGTCACCAGCCCGAACGAAGGCGCGGGCAAGACCCTTACCGCCATCAACCTGGCGATCAGCATGGCGCGCGAGGCGAACCACACCGTGCTGCTGGTCGACCTCGACCTGAAACGCCCGAGCATTCACCGCTACCTGTGGCAGGAGAAACTGCCGGGCATCAGCGACCATATCCTCGAGGACACGCCGTTGCCGGAGCTGCTGGTGAACCCGGGGATCGAACGCCTGGTCGTGCTGCCCGGGCACAAGGCGCTGACGCACTCTTCGGAGATGCTGTCCTCGCCCAAGATGGTCAACCTGGTCGAGGACCTGAAGAACCGCTATCCGTCACGCCTGGTCATCTTCGACATGCCGCCGATGCTCGCGTGTGACGACGTGCTGGCGTTCTCGCCCTATTTCGATGCCGCGCTGCTGGTGGTGGCCGAAGGCGATACGCAGAAGGGTGATCTCAAGAAATCGCTGGAGCTGCTGGGCAAGACCGAACTACTCGGGACTGTGTTGAACAAGAGTGCGGAGTCGACTTCAGGGTATGGGTATTACTGAGGTCTCGCGGCGCGAAGTTAAGCGCCGCGAATCGCAAACCCGCTACTTCATGAATCCTGGCGTATGGGCTTTGCTGGTTAACCTGCTCGTGAGCACGGTACTTGCGGCGCCGGTTGGCTCGGCGACTGTCGACGGTTCGCCTGTCCAGATCCGTGAACTGCACCAGCTAGTTGTGGCAGAAGGTGCCCATGAGGCTGATCTAACGACAGCCAAGACGCTGCAGCATTACCTCAAAAAGCTCTACGGTATCGAGGCACGCATCAGCGACAAGCTGCCAGCTGACCCAGGTGCCGGCCATATCGTGATCGGACGGGGCACGGCGCTGGCATTCGGCTTGGTTGACGAGGCCGAACTAGATGCGGTCAAGGATGACGGCTTCGTCTTGCGCGGGCAGGGGAACCAGGTGGTGCTCGCAGGGTATGCGCCACAGGGTACGCTGTATGCGGGCTACGCCTTCCTGCGGAGAATCGGTCTCAAGCTGTATCCCTGGCATGCAGCGGGTGGGTTGGAAGTACTCGAACCTGTTCGGACCGGTTCCATTCCTGCGTTCGATGTCAGCGATAAACCTTTCTTCGACTACAGGGACGTATTTTCTCAGTACGAAGACGGCCGATTCGGTGGATCGATTCGAAGATACGTTCTCGGTGATCTTCGATTCGCGCATGATCATCCGTTCTTCGAGGATCGTGGGTGGCTGGGATGGGACCACACGGCCGCGTATCTTGTGCCGCCGGCTGTTCATGAACGCAAACACCCCGAGTACTACGGCAAAAAAAACCCATGGGAACTGCTGAAAACGACGCCAAACCAGCGGGTGTCGCTTTGCATGTGTGAACCCGGAGTTGGTCAGGTTGCAGCGGAACGCGCCCTGGTATGGGTCGCTCAACAGCGAGAGCGCAAATACTTTGCCATCACAGACGGTGATGCCGAATCGAACTGCCCGAACTGCGCCGCAACAGATCCGATCCCCGATTACTATACCGATAGACTGCTGCGCTGGGTGAACCAAGTGGCAGGCGTGGTCGGGGCGCGTTATCCGGACAAACGACTGTTTACCCTTGCTTACCAAGGTACCGTCAAGCCGCCGGTGGAAACAGGGCTGGCGCCGAATGTCACCGTTGTCTATGCACCCTGGTATTGGACGTCACGCGCCACCTCGGCGGTGGGTCTCAGCAGCCCATTGAACTCCACGGCATGGGAGGAACTCACCGCGTGGACCGCGCGCTTTCCTGGCCAGATCGGTGTCTATGATTACCCGGGCGACTGGGTGCACGGCACCGCCGCACGCATCAAGGAGTACGCAGATCTTGGTGTCCATTGGGTCTACCTGAATGGGCCGCGTGGTGAACTGTTGCACTGGGTGAGTAGCCAGTTGCTGTGGAATCCGTATCTTGATCCAGACGAACTGATAGCGCAATTTACCGATGCTTTTTATGCTGCTGCCGGCCCTTCGATAAGAAATTTCTTAGATCTTCAACGAATTGCCATCAGTGAAGCGGAGTCGCAAGGCTCTCTTGCTTTCGTAGACGACTCCTTTGTCAATGATGCTCAACTCCATCTAGAGAACGCGGTAGCCAATAGCCGAACCCTCAGTAGCGAGGTTCACGCCAGAACCCTTGAAGGCGTGACGGATAGCTACTACTGGATGTTATCTCAACGGAATAGCGGGCATCTGTCACCGACTTCGATACAACTGCTGTTTGATCGATATATTGTACGCGCGCATGAGTCGATCAGCGCTCATAGGCGCATTGCCATCCCACCATCAGCCCTAAGGGCTCTCATCCAGGAAACGCAAAAGCGATTTGGCAAGCTACTAGAACGTGACCTCACTGAGCGAGAGCGCAATTATCTAGAGAGTCCGAGCGATCAATCGATCTTGGACGAGATGTCCAGAGCTTTCGCGATGAAGTTGTCTCACGCTTCTAGCGCGCAAAATGCTTTCTCGAAAGAACCAGCGAGATCGATGGAGGTTCGTTTCGATCAGCATGAGGAACTCACTGCTTGGCGCAGTGATACGACCGCAGCCAATTGGAGTGCCGCTAATCAAGCGCAGGTCATGCTTACAAGAGGTACCGATCTCAATAGCGTCATAGTCACAATGCCCTTTTCGCGATTACCTGCAACTAATAGAGGGAATTTGGAGATCCGTGACGGGATGTTCTATGCGGAAAGAACGATTTCTCCTCCTCTGAGCACTCAGGGGCTTCCATTTATCGACCTACACTTGCATGCCTCTCACGAAGTCCCAATCACCATCTATTTCAACGACGCGGAATGGAAGAGCGACGTTTGGCTAATACCAGGGGAGCAAGTGATCCGGGTTGACCTAAGGAACTACCGCGGTACTCGGTTCGATCCGGATCAATGGGACGGACTGGTGGAAAAAATCGCTATCGAAGGCTGGCCCCAAGACGCACTCTATCCCTATGCGTCGGCTATGGACGTTAGAATCGTGCTGTTCGGTATGCGGATCAACAACAACGCCCCCCTGCCGATACGCGACGGGAAGCCGGATCCCAGGATCTGGGGTGCTAGAACTCTGCCAAACCTTCGCCATACCCGTAACGTAGAAGGCAGTTGGTTAGATTTCCTGCTAGGTCGCGCCGGTCTGAGCCACGAGAGGCGAAGTGATCGATACGCTCGTGCTCCTGGTGAGGCGTTTCGTACGTTTACCGAGAAGCGTATCTCGTGGCCTATTGACGCCGCTACTGAAGCACGATCAGCCTCTCCAGACTTGGCGAAGTAGTGCTTACGCTACGCGTTGCGTGCCCAACAATCGCAACTTGCCTCGAGAAAGAGCCCGTCCTAGAAGCCTCGGAAAAAGCGAGTGCCACGGATTAGAAACGTTACTGGGACGCGCCCTCAATCTCGACATAGATCGCGCTCGCCGAATAACACCCATCTTCATTAACTTTTCCATGATCGCAGATGCGAGTTCTATTTATCCAGCACGAAAGCAAGCTCTGGGGTACTGCCCGTAGTCTGCTAGGCTTGATTGACCAGCTGAAACCCAATGGAGTTCAGCCGTTAGTCGTTACCCGAGACGATGGCCCGCTAGCGGAAGAACTATCTGCCCGTGGAATACCATATCGTGTATGCCAATGGCGAACTTGGGTGGCAGATGAGAACACTGCAATCTGGCGCCGACGCCTTCATGGTTATCGATGCTTGGTAGCTAATCGCAGGCCATCCCGTATGTTACTGGCAGAGATCTCAAAGTTCCGGCCCGACCTCGTGCACTCGAACACGATCAAGACCAACTTTGGACAAGAGATCGCGCGACGTATCGGCAAGCCGCATCTTTGGCATTGTAGAGAGTTTGTCGGGGGCGAAAATAGCGTCGGTACCGAGTGGAGTCTTGGTTATCGCTCTACCGCGCGGATTATGTCGGAGCAAGGTAACCTAATGATCGCGATCTCTAACGCAGTCGCGCAACACATGCGCAATAGTGGATTTCGTGTTCCTTTATACGTCGTCTATAACGGGGTCATGTCTCTTGACGAAATGGCACGTAACGTCACAGAACTTCCTAGTTCGTCCAATGGGGTGAGATTCGCTCTCATTGGGCGGTATGATGATGCGAAGGAACCGCACATAGCCATACGCGCCATGGGGATATTGAAAAAGCGTGGGGTTCGTTGTTCGCTCAAAATAGTGGGCGACGGTACGCCGGCTCAGGCAACTGCTCTTACTTGTCTTGCGAAATCAGTGGGCGTAAATGACTGCGTTGAGTTCGCAGGCTATGTCGACGATGTCCCTACTTTGCTGAAGAACGTTCATGCCTTGGTGATGCCATCCAGAGCTGATGCGTTCGGTCGTGTGACGGCCGAAGCGATGGCGCTCGGCCGCCCAGTTATTGGCGCAGATGCTTGCGCAACACGCGAACTCGTTCGTGATGGTATCGATGGCCTGCTATTTCCACTCGGTGACGCAACGGCTCTGGCGGACCGAATGCAGGAACTGATCGGGGACCCAAATAGGATGGTCAACATGGGCCACCGAGCAGCGGAGAGAGCGAAGTTGGAGTTTACCAATGAAAGGTATGGGCAAGCCGTAATGGATATATACAATGAACTGAACGGGAGCAACTGCCCTCGCGCAAAGGACCCAGGCAAATGTATGTAGTAATCACGACGATTGCACCGCCGACACGAAGTGTACGCAAGCTTGTATCGTTATTGAGCGGGATAAGTGCAAGGCTAATAGTCATCGGTGATGAAAAAGGGCCGAAAAGCTTCGATACGCAAGACACCACGTTTTTTCCGCTTACCGAGCAGCTCCATATGCCCTTCGAGCTGGCAAGACTTCTGCCGACAGGCCATTACGCTCGCAAGAACTTGGGGTACCTGCATTCGATCGCCAATGGTGCAGAGCTGATCTACGAGACCGACGATGACAACATGCCCAATGGGAGTTGGCAGCCTAGACAACGAAACGTGACTGCACGCGTTTATGGCGGCGACGAATGGGTAAGCGCTTACGGCTTTTACAGCAAGGAGCTCATCTGGCCTCGCGGCCTGCCCCTAGAGTCCATTCGTCGCCAAACACCTTTACCGAGCTTGGGCTCCCTTCCCCTGCAGAGCGTTGATGCACCGATACAGCAAGGCTTGGCCAACGGCGCGCCGGATGTGGACGCGGTTTGGCGACTGCTGTTCGATCGGCAATTCGATTTCGAGTCCGGCGACAGCCTGTTTCTGCAGCCCGGAAGTTGGTGTCCGTTCAATTCCCAGAGCACATGGTTTTGGCCGGACGCCTACCCGCTCATGTACCTCCCTAGCTATTGCTCGTTCAGGATGACGGACATCTGGCGAGGTTTCATCGCACAGCGTTGTTTGTGGGCAATGGAAAAGGGGCTGGTTTTTCACGCGGCCGAGGTTGATCAGGACCGTAACCCGCATCAATTGATTCGAGACTTCGAAGCCGAAATACCCGGCTATCTGGGGAACGCGCGCTTCACACAAACGTTGAATGAACTCGAGCTTGTGAGCAGCCCCCAGCGCACTTCTGAAAATCTCCTGTCATGTTACGAAGCGTTAGTTCGCGAAGGATTCTTTCCCGAAAAGGAACTGGTGCTTGTCAAGGCGTGGATCAGTGATTTAGCGAGTGTCCTATGACGAAATGGAGGGCAACCTAGGACGTGAACACCGCCAAGCCTGAAGAATATACACCTGCCGTATTGGTCTGAACCTGACTTCTTGCAATGAAGAAGACGCGATAAGGGGAGGGGGTCCTTTTGCTCCGGAATGGAGCTCGTTACTAGGTACACTGGTACTCAAAAAGGGGCCTGTATGTCGTTCGCCAAAGGCCCGATGCGGCGGATGTGGGATTTCTCAGTTTTGATGGTGTTGTTGATCTTATGAACATCCGTCTTTTACTTAAAGGTGTGTTGTATAGGGTGCGGAAAGCGCTTGATGGCTGGGCCTTATCGGTTTGTGCGCGATCTGAAGTGCGGGCGGTCTTCTACTACCTCGTAATGCGACACGCGTTCGTAGGCGAACAGTACGCCACGCTTCGTGGGCGACGAGAGTTTCAGCGGCGTAGCGGTGTGCACAAGGGGAATACTTTCCATCTTCGCCGTTGCGTGCACAGGTTGGAGAAAGGCCTGTGCATGCAGCCCAGAAAGAGCCACTTTGCGCTTGATTACATTGGCGATACCGTCAGCAACTATGACGCATTAGTCAAAACGGCGCGAACTGAAGAGCAATCACTGGATATCGACACACTGAATTGGGCGCGAGACGTCTTGACTCTATACTTCGACAATGTGGGCGAGCATCCGAAGATCTACGAAGCTCGTCGGAAATTCGAAGCTGTTCCACATCCACCATCTCGCGAACACGGGAAGCTTGTCCCTTTCGTCTGCGAATCAAGGCCGAATCTGAGTGTTACCTATGAGCAGCTACTATGGTTGGCGAAGCGTCGACGCTCGATAAGGGTCTTTCGCTCTGGGCAATCGGTGGACCGGGGGCTGATTGAGAAGGCGGTCGACGTTGCTCGCGAGTCGCCTAGCGCTTGCAACCGACAAGCTTTCCGATTCGTAATCTGTGATGAGCAAGAGCTAGTGGGGCAGGTGGCTGCGATCCCGTACGGCACCACTGGGTTCGCGAACGGTATTCCAAGTCTCATAGTTGTGGTGGGCGATCTGTCGGCTTATGCTGAAGAGCGAGATCGACACGTGATCTACATAGACGCGTCGATGGCATCCATGGCGCTGCTGCTCTCGCTCGAGACGCTGGGACTCAGTAGTTGCTGCATTAATTGGCCCGACTACCGTGATAAGGATGCGAAGATCGCGAAGTTGCTAGGGTTGGCCCCTTACCAGCGGGTCATAATGTTGATAGCGGTCGGTCATGCTGATGCTCGGGGCTTAGTGCCTCGTTCGCATAAGCGCTCTTCCCTCGATCTAACAAACTCTGATCTTCATCGGTAAATAGAGTAGGCGCAGTTGAGCCGAGTACGGATGAAGAACAACGGTTGTATGGCGGATGTGGGTCATGACCTGATGCCGGGCCGCGATTCAAGTATGGGAGATCTGAAGGGTACGGCGGTGCGCAGTGGTGCAGTCACTCTGGGTACCCAAGCGATCATCTTTGTCCTAACCATTGTCTCAACAATGGTATTGGCACGGCTTTTGACCCCCTCCGAGCATGGTCTCATGGCCATGGTGTTGCCGTTCACAGGCCTCTTGTTGCTATTTGCGGATTTGGGCCTTTCGACAGCCACGATTCAGAGAGCAAAGCTGACGATAAGAGAGGCAAGCGGGCTTTTCTGGGTCAACGTCGCGATTGGGCTTGTGCTTGGTATTTCGGTGGGGTTGGCGGCGCCCGTGGTTGCTTGGTTCTATGCAGAACCAGCGGTGGCAGGGATCGCGATGGCTTTGGCGATAGGGTTTCCGCTCAACGGGCTCTTGGTACAACACAAGGCCATATTACGTCGGCAACTCAAGTTCACGCGTGTTGCGGTGGTGGATGTCGTAAGCATGGCTATGAGCGTCCTCATTGCAGTCACGCTGGCCTTTACGGGTGCTGGTTACTGGTCACTCGTCGCGATGCATCTGGCACGTATATCGTGCAGCTGTATTGGTTACTGGCTTGCGTGTGGTTGGGTTCCCGAAGGACCAGCATCTGTTCGTGGGACCAAGGAGCTCCTACAGTTTGGCGTGAACATAGCGGGTGCTAACTTCTTCAATTTCGTTGCAAGGAACATCGACCAAGTCGCCATTGGCAAAGTGCATGGCCCGGCGGAAGTCGGCCTGTATGCGCGAGCTTACCAGATCATGATGTTGCCCATAGTGAACCTTAGGGAGCCTTTGTTGAGGGTGTCATTGCCGCTTCTGAGTTCGCTGCAGAATGATCATGAAAGGTACCGGAAGATGTACGTCGAGTACGTGAGCGTGCTCGCTTTCCTTTCAATGCCTTTGACGGCTTTCCTATTTGCTTTCGCAGATGAATTGGTGGCGGTAGTACTTGGTGAGCAATGGGGGGGGGCGGCACCGATGTTCGCGTTTCTCGCTGTTGCCGCGTTCATCCAGGTGCCCGCAAGTTCCAGAGGTACCGTGTCAATCAGCTTCGGGCTTGCGCGGCGGTACTTGGCTTGGCAGGCGCTAAACGTAATAGCGGTAGCAACGGGTGTTCTGATTGGGGTGAATTGGGGAGGCGTCGGTGTTGCGATAGCTTACGCGATGGTGAGCTGGCTGTTGTTGATCCCCTCGACGCTGCTACTCTTCCGTGGCACGCCGATATCGCCGTTGGATTTCTATTCATCGGTAGTAACGCCCGCAGTTGCAAGCGTTACGATGGTCGTGCTGGTCGAATGGATTCTCTCCCACTTCGGGTCGCTATCGGCTTTCGCGACGCTCGGGATCGCTGGATTACTGGCGGGGCCGCTTTACTTGGGGATCTGGATGATTCTTCCTACGACCCGGCGGCGCTTGAAGTATACGCTGTCACTCATCCGGCATCTGCGCAAGCCGGTAAGTACTGAGACCTAATGATCGCACTGGGAGTTCTAAGGCACGAGAAATCATGAAGGGTCAAGCAGGAAAACGACACGTTCTTCTATTGGGTGGCGGTTTCGTCAACAAGGGTGCGGAAGCAATGACCCTGACGGTCCGAGATGAAATTCTCAAGAGGCTGCCTCGAGCTGACATATCGGCCGTCGTGACACGGGGTGAAGCCGAAGCCTGCAAAGCTGTCGGGATAGCACCCGTCTTTCGGGGACAAGAGAGCTGGCCGAAAAGAGTTTCAGGAATTGCGGGTGGACTTGCTGGTGACGCAGGCTTGCGGCAGTTGGCCCTAAGGTTTCCGAAGGAGATTGGCTACATTGCGAAGTTCAAAGGGGTGGACGTAGTACTTGATGTTAGCGGGTTTCGATATACCAACAAGTTTGGCACTGCGGCCTTGAACGACGCTCGGTTGGCGGCGTGCGCGGCGGTGTATATGAGGTCGCGAGGGGGAGGCTACGTGTTTATGCCTCAAGCATGGGGGCCTTTCGATGGCTTGGGGCGCGAGTATGAGGCGTTCTTGCGGCAGGCGGTCCAGGCGTCGGTCCTGGCATGCGTGAGGGACGGGCGATCAGAGGAGTATCTAAAGGCGTTTATCGGCTGCGAGTCTCAGATAGAACGCTGCCCGGACATTGCGTTCCGCTTCGAGGGGCTAGGCCCGGAGCGGGGTCGTGACTTTCTAGCGCTTGCGGGTTTGGACACGAGCAGGCCTGTCATCGGGATCGTGCCGAATATGCAGGTATACAGTCGAGTGTCCGGCCCGCGAGCTATGGATCACCCGTACGTTCGAGGTCTCAGGCAGATAGTGGCCGATTTGCTGGCTAACACACCAGCGGGAATAGTACTTATGCCGCATTCCATGGGGGACGGCGTCAAGCCAGAGCACGACGATAGAAGGCTTTGTGAGTGGATTAGCAGCGGGATTACCGAGGGCGGACGGGTCGTTACGTTGCTTGACGACTTGTCGGCAGCGGAGCTGAAGGGGGTCATCGGGGCCTGCGAGCTTTTGATTGGCTCGCGGTTCCATAGTCTGGTGGCAGCTCTGAGCCAAAGGGTGCCCGTTGTGGCAATAGGTTGGTCTCACAAATATTCCGAGCTTCTGGAGCTGTTCGGCATGAGAGATGCGCTGTTGGATGTCTCGGCTGGTGATTCAGCAGAACGGGGAGAGTATGTGATGCGCGCATGGCAACAACGCCTCGAACATAGCGATCTCATTGGCGCGGTGTTGCCGACGATTCAGGAGCGGGTCGATCGGTTGTTTGAAACGATAATGGAAAAAACGCCCTCCCTTGCGGTGCGCTAGCGAGTGCAAGCGTTTAGGTAGCCAATGGGGGCAGTCGCAGAGCGATCATGGGAACGGCGAGATGAAGTGGCAGCGTCAATTGCCTCCGTCCGATCTTCGCGGTGGGGTCCCCGTTGGCGGAAGTGCTTGGGGAGCAGTCTGCGAGCAAGGCGGCGTCCGCGGTGGTAGCTGTAGGATGTCGAACAATGCGATACGTAAGCACTGCTGGAGCATAGAGTGAGGAAGAAAACTCGCGGCGATGGGATGCCGGCGGGGGGAACGAGGAACATATGAAGATAAGCTTGGTTACCACATGCTTCAATGAGATGAGTTCGATTGCCTCATGGAAAGCGGGCGTCATGAATCAGTCTCGAAGAGCTGATGAAGTCGTCGTAGTAGACGGAGGTTCCACGGATGGGACGACGGAATACCTTGAGCAGTGGGCTATGGAAGATCCTTCGTTAAAGGTGATAAGGCGCAAGAGTACGGTTGCTGCCGGACGGAATATCGCGATTGCTGCCGCGACGCATGAGCATATTGCGTCGACTGACATGGGCGTCCGGCTAGATCCGCAATGGCTTGCGGAATTGGTGAAGCCCTGGGAAGCCGACCCAACACTTGAAGTGGTCATGGGGAACTATGACGTCGAACGTTATACGTCGCCTACGGCGGCCGCCCGAGCAGACTCTGCGCTCAACAAGGTCAGCACTGCATTCGCAGTTTCACAAGACGGACGGGTTTCACGTCGTGAAGGTGTGTTCCCGAGCAATCGCTCAGTCGCCTACACGAAGACGGTATGGCGAAAGTTGGGAGGACTGCCCGAAGACCTGACGCGATGTGCTGACGATTCAGTATTCGGCAGGCAAATGATTCAAGAAGGTCTGAAGATAGCATTTGCACATAACGCCTTTGTGTATTGGTACCGTCCCGCGGATCTTCGGTCTTATTGGAAAGAGCAGTTTGGCTATGGTAGAGGACGGGGAGAAGCGGCGTTGACCACGCCGTTCGTCATCCGGCTGTATAGGAGAGGGTTTCTTCCTCGTTGGTTCGTCCCTCTGAGTAACGGGTTTCGATGGGCAACTCAGAGAAAGGCTCTAAGTGCGGTATCGGAGCTATTAGCTAAGCGCGACCCAATCGGGGCAGCCAGCGTGATTCCTCTTGCGTTCGGTTGTGGCTATTCGTTCGCCAAGGGTTACCTTATCGGAGAACGGCATGGTGCCGAGCACTGCATATCGTGTAGGAGCCGGTTGAAGGGGGAGGTGATTCGGCCTAACCAATCCGGCTCATGATCGTGTGTCGATCAATCGTCGGCGATCCCCCAAGAGGGTCATCCCCATCGCTCCTGGGCTTAGCCAGGATGATGAAGGATGTCATATGCCTCGGGTAATGGGACGTTCTTTCTGACGGATGCTCTCGAGCGCGCGGGAAGTGGAAAGTTTCCCGCATTTTGGGGGAATTGCTGTGACGGGACCCAATGGGGACTTGCGGTTATGTTGGCGGATGAGCGAGAAAGCGGCGCGACGGAGGTCCGCCGAAAGGTGGCGGTCATTGTTCCGGCTTACAACGCCGAAGCCAGTCTCGGCGACTGCTTGAACAGTGTGATGTCGCAATCGTTCTTTCCTTCGCAGGTCATCGTTGTGGACGATGGCTCGAAAGACGGAACAAGGATGGTGGCGCGTTCATTCGGCGACCGCGTGACATGCCTAGAGCAGGACAATCAAGGACAAGGAGCAGCCCGAAACTTGGGAATCGCTCACGTAGATGCCGATTATTTGGCTTTTCTTGATGCGGATGATTATTGGTTGCCTAGCTTTCTGGAGCGCGGTGTCGAATTTCTCGATAGGCACCCTGAGGCGATTGCAGTCAGCACGGCTTTTGTAGTCAGAGCAGCGGACGGACGGGAAGTGGTAAGGCCCGAAGCTGTAAATGTGCCACATGAGCTAAGCGGCCCACGGGTCTTGGGGGACTTTTTTGGGTTCTGGGCAGCGCAGGACCATGTTCGCACTGGGACTGTGCTGATTCGAAAGGCGGTTGTTGACGGAGCGGGTCCGCAGCGCGCCGATCTTAGGATCAGTCAGGATCTCGAGTACTGGGGCTACCTCGCGACTTTCGGGGCCTGGGGCTTCATCCCGGAGCCGCTTTGGGTCGGCAATTCCCGGGCCGCCGCTGCCACCGGCTGGCTTACGAAGTACCGCGCTCGGCGCAGACTGTGCCCGACAGTGGAGTCCTGGGAGCAGCGAATCGTCCCGCGGCTGGAACCCCATCAATGGCCCAGCTTCCGTATCGTGCGAGGGCGTGTCGCGGCAAATTTCGCCCACAGCAAGATTCTGGGAGGCGCTCCGGACGAAGCGCTCGAGATCGTTCGCAAGTACGGTGACGAAATGCCAGCGAATCGACTCACAAAGCTCCTTAAGTCGGCGGCAAGGGCGGGTGGTGGTGCGTGGCGGGCTGCCTGTCTCGTGGTGCACGCGAAGGAGTTGAGCAAAGTGGGCATGATGCAATTGGGCGCGAGGTTTTCCGCATGAGCGAAGTCAGTACGCGCTACCAGGGTGAAAAAGGGCGGGAGTACTTCGAAGCGGCTGGCCGTTTCGGGGGAGATCAGGATCTGGGAAGAATCTGGCAAAGCCGGTACTTCGTGCCCTTCTGCAGTTCAGATACCACCGTGCTCGATTTCGGTTGCGGCGACGGCACGATCCTCCGAAACCTGCCGGCGGGAAGGAAGCTGGGGGTAGAGGTCAATCCATACTGTCTCGAGCGCATCGCTGCAATGAACGCGGCACAGCCAGTGCCGCTGGAGGTTCGCTCCGGCGTGGCCGAATGGGGCGAGGGCGTCGCCGATCTGGCGATCTCGAACCATGCCCTGGAGCATGTGCTCGAGCCGTTCCAGGTTCTCCGTGGGATCTTCGCGGCCCTTCGCCCGGGCAGCACTTTCGTGCTGGTGACCCCGTTCGACGATTGGAGAGCGAAAGGCCAGGAGAAATGGGACCCGACGGATGGGCAAAACCACCTGTACACCTGGACGCCGACCAACATCGGAAACCTTCTGATAGAGGCAGGTTTCACTGTCCAGTCATCAACGATTGTGACTTCGGCCTGGACCCCCAAGATCTTTTGGGTATGGCGGATGTTCGGGGATCGGGCGTTTGGATTCGCCAGCAGACTGGTGGCCCTGTTGAAGTCCCGGCGAGAGGTGGTGACGATCGCCAAGCGGAGTTGATCTGCCGATGGTGGCGCATTTGGCAGCCGCCTTCTGGCATGCAACGGTGCATCTTGGGCGCGCTAGGCGTTCGGACCTACCACGCTTGCCCCCCCCTTCGGCAATCCTGCGACAAGGTCCTCGTCGTCCTTAGTTTCGGGTAGTGACGCCACGGACTGTTGCTGCCGGTTGCGCCGTTGGCGCGCTGCAAGCGATCCCCCTCAAGCAGAATCTACGAGGCTCCCTGACATGCGGGTGACTTACGTCGCCAGATCTTTTCTGGATTATCGAATTCCGGTGCTCGAGGCGATAGACCGGGAAATTGGTGGCGGCCTCAACGTTGTCTTCTCTGCCGACTATGTGCCTCAGCGCGTAACGCGGAAGGTGCAGGGGATACTTGGTGAGCGCGCGGTTGGGATGACGGGTGAGAAACGAATCGGGCCGAACTCTACCCAGGGTTTCGCGAACGGGGCGTTTCGGCTTGTCTATCAGCCCGGAATTCTCAAGGCCATTGCGGCTACCAGACCCGATGTGTTGGTCGGCGATGGGTTCTATCAATGGACGAGCTTTGCGCTCGCACACCGTCTGCGCTTCGCAACACCGCTGGTCGTCTGCTACGAGCGCACCTTCCATACGGAGCGCAGTGCGCAGCGCATCCGGCTGTTTTACCGCAAGCAGGTGTTGCGGCTTGTCGATGCCATGGCGGTGAACGGACGCCTGGCGCGAGACTACAGCGAATGGCTCGGAATGGAGCATGAGCGCATTACGGTTGGACAGATGGCTGCAGACACCGTGGGTTTGGCCGCGGCGGTAGCGGGTGTTTCGGCAGAAGACAAGGCGGCGCTCCGGGTGAGCTGGGGGAGCCCGGCGACGGTATTCCTGCTGGTCAGCCAACTAATTGAGCGTAAAGGCATCGTTGAACTGCTGTCTGCCTGGGCCGGTGTAGAGGCGCGTTACGGTGGCCTTGCCGCGTTGGTCGTGGTCGGTGGCGGTCCGCAAGAAGCGGAACTAAAGCAACAGTCGGCATCGCAGAACCTCCAACACGTTCACTGGGCCGGTTCGGTGGATTACGACAGTATCGGCCCTTACTACGCAGCAGCAGACGCATTCGTAATACCAACGTTGGAAGACAACTGGAGCCTGGTAGTGCCTGAGGCGATGGCCTGTGGACTGCCTATCCTGTGCTCGTGCTACAACGGTTGCCACCCTGAGCTCGTCGAACCTGGTGGTAACGGATGGGTCTTTGATCCGCTCGATGAGGGCGACACACGGGATACCCTGTGCAGGGCGCTCGAGGCGAAAGACGCGCTCCCGCTAATGGGCGCCAGGTCAGTGAAGATCGTTGGATCGCATACGCCGGATCACGCCGCGGCATCGATCCTGCAAGCCTGCCAGATCGCACTGGAGCGCAGGGGGGGCGGCGCCGCCTAGGCAAGGTCACCGCGACCTTTGCGGCCACTCCGAAGTCATGCTCAATCAGCGCGTTTGGATACCGATCTTGCTGTTCCTGTTTGCCCTGCGGGTCGTCGTGCTGATCCGCCGGCAGGGGGACGTTACCACTCTGGACATCTACAGCCTTGTCCAGATAGGCATCATTCTGCTGCTGACCTTCGCCATCCTTTTCCAGCCATACCTGCAATCGGCTTTGAGAGCCATGCTGCGTCCGCCTGGAGGATTCTTTCTCGGTATCTACGCGATCGGAGTCCTAAGCGCCACCTGGTCAGAGATTCCCAAACTGTCGGGCTTTTTCGCCTACCAAGGCCTGGTACTCTTCGTTGCTGCGGTCGTCTTCTTTTACCAACAAATGCTGCGTGGCAACTTGGAAAGAGCCGCACTTTGGATGAGCATGGTTCTGCTATTGATGAACGTTGTTGGTCACGCGAGGGTTCACATGGTCGGTTTCAACCTCGAGAGCTGGCACACGAACAGTTACTCCGCCGTTGCGGCCATGCTAGCGGCCTATTGTCTTGGCGAGCTTTGGAGTGCACGCGGCAAGCTGGACAAGCGAAGACGCAGGCTCCTCAAGACCTGCCTTGTGATTGCCTTGTTCTTCCTGGTGCTGGGCACCAGTGGCGGGTCGAACGTCGCATTTGCGCTCGGTGTGATCGGTGCCTTGTTGTACAGCGCCAAGCGGAAGCTCAAGGCTTTCGCGATTCCGTTGATCGCTGTCGCCGTCGTGGTGTACCTGGTGATACCCGAGTTCCTGGTCGCGGTCTTGTTACCGGGGAAGACGGTGGAGTCGGTCGAGACCTTGACCGGCAGGACGCGGATTTGGGAGTTGTACTGGGATATGTTCCTGGCCAATCCTATCCTGGGGGTCGGTTTTGGGGTGCCCGAGAGGGTAGCGAGCCTCTACACGACGAATACGCACAACATCGTGATCGGCATAGCGGCAGCCTTGGGCATGTTTGGGCTGACCTTCTTTTTGCTGTACCTCTTCTCCCTGGCAAAACGGCTGCTTGGGATGCATTCCAAGGTCGGCTATGCAGGGGTGGCCTGCGCTATTGGCGTCGGGCTTGTTAACGGGATGACTGTCGGTTTTCTCACTTCGGGCTCGGGGCCGGCATTCATGGCGTTCGCGATCTGGAACGCTGTCCTGGTACTCAAGCCGCTTGCGGTTGAGAGAGAGACGCGCGAGCAGGAATCAAGGCCGGCCGAGGTTGGCCCTGCTGCATGGCCGAGAACGGCAAGCCAGAGAGCCCGCTGAGTGGCGTTGGCGTTGCGATGTCACCGATTGCGTCCATGAACATCCTCCTCGCACACAACGACTACGCCCGCTTCAGCGGCGAAGAGGCGGCAATCGAGAACGTTGCCCGTGCCTTGATGGATCACGATCACGCCGTGTCCTGGTTCAGGCGCTCGTCCACCGGCATCGGCGATTCCGTGTTGCGCAAGGGCCAGGCGCTGTTCTCCGGCATCTACAGCTTCGATGCGCGCCATGCTTTGGCAAGGTTGCTCGATCAACACACGTTCGATGTGGCCCAGGTGCAGAACCTGTACCCGTTCCTGTCCGCCTCGATCCTGCCCGAGCTAAAGAGCCGGGACATCCCTGTCGTGATGCGTTGCCCGAACTACCGGCTGTTCTGCCCGACTGGGCTGCACCTGCGCGATGGGCACGTTTGCGAGGAGTGCCTGGGTGGGCTGCGGGAATGGCATTGCGTCAGGCACAACTGTGAATCGGACTGGTTCAAGAGTATCGGTTACGCGGCACGCAATGCCTTCGGGCGCCTGACCGGCATGATCACCGGCAATGTCGATGTCTTCGTTGCGCTCACTGAGTTTCAGCGCAGTCGCTTTGGCGCGGCAGGGATTCCAGTCGACCGGATCGAGATCCTCCCAAATCCCGCCAGCGTCCAGCCCGAGGGTGAACTGAGGGCGGGTGGCAGCTACGTGGGGTTTGTCGGGCGCGTCAGCGAGGAGAAGGGTATCGCGGAGTTCCTGCAGGCGGCGCGGCGGCTGACCGGGATCGAGTTCAGGGTTGCCGGCAATCTGGACGCGCAGCTTCGGCTGGACAAGATTCCCTTGAATGTGCATTTCGATGGCTTCCTCAGTGGCCAGGCGCTCGACGACTTCTATGCCCAAAGCCGGATCATGGTCTTTCCCAGCAAGTGGTTCGAGGGCTTCCCCAACACGATCGCCATGGCCATGGGGCACGCCAAGCCGGTCATCGGCACGGCGATCGGCGCCATCCCCGAGATCGTCGAAGACGGCGAGACGGGGCTGCTCGCGCGCCCAGGTGACGGCGACGACCTGGCCGACAAGATCGCCCACCTCTGGCGGCGCCCGGACCTGTGCGCGGAGATGGGGCGGGCCGGGTGGTTGAAGGCGCAGCGCGAGTATTCGCATGAGCGCTTCTACGAACGACTCATGCAGATCTATGCCCGGGCACAGACGCTGCAAGGGCGGCAGAAGGCGGCTGTCGTTGGCGGCCAGGGGGCATGAGCCTGGGCACCGGACCGCTGATGGGTTACGACGTGAGTGGCCGTGGCCTCGACGGCGATGTCGCGCGCGCGGCCCAGTGGTGTGCAGAGCCGGGCGCCGGCATGCGCTACATGGCCTGCCTCAATCCACACTCCCTGGTGGTGGCCAAGTCCGACGAAACCTTTCGGCGTGCACTGAAAGAGGCCGATCTGCTGCTGCCAGACGGCGCGGGAATCCTGCTGGCTTCCAAGGTTCTCGGGGCGGCGCTTCCGGAGCGTGTCGCAGGCATGGAGTTCTTCCTTGGACTGTGCGAGCACGCCGATCGGGTAGGCGGGTTCTCGTTCTTCTTCCTCGGCTCGAGCGACAGGGTGCTGGGCCTCATTCGTGACAGGCTGGCACGCGACTACCCCAATATCGGCTTTGCTGGCAGCTACTCGCCGCCGTTCAGGGCGCAATACTCGGCCGCGGAACTGGACGACATGATCGAAGCGGTCAACAGCGCGCAGCCAAGCGTACTCTGGGTGGGAATGACCGCACCCAAGCAGGAGAAGTGGATTAACGCCGCCCGTGACCGGTTGCAGGTGCCCTTTGCCGGCGCGATCGGCGCCGTGTTCGATTTCTATGCCGGCACCACGGAGCGCGCACCGAAGTGGGCGCAGCAGACCGGTCTGGAGTGGCTGGTACGGTTCGCACGCGAGCCGCGCCGATTGTGGCGGCGAAATCTGGTGTCCACGCCGCTTTTCCTTTTCGAAATGCTGAAGGCGGCACTCGCTGCCCGACTGGGCCGATCTGCCTGAGGCGATCGAGGAAGTTTCGAGATGGCGCATGAATTAAATGCGATGAGTGGAAAGCAGTCGGTTTTCTGGCTGTCGCTCGGCCTGCTGCTCGGCTTGGTTAGCTATGTCGCTTACGACGGCGTGACCTACATGGTGCAGGGTTGGAGCAAGGAGGAATACAGCTATGGCTATTTTCTCGTTCCCCTGGTCGTGTTCTTCATCTGGCAGCGCAGGCACGCGCTGATCCGGGTCACCATGCAACCGGCCTGGTCCGGTGTGCTGGTGGTGTTCGCCGGGTTGTTCGCAGTTATTTTCGGTGAATTGGCCACGCTGTACACCATCGTGCAGTACGGCTTCATCATCACCGTGCACGGTATTGCGCTCACCGTCCTGGGCTGGCCGGCCTATCGCATCGTGGCCGTGCCGCTCGCACTGCTGTTTTTCGCCGTTCCACTGCCCCATTTTCTTTACCAAAGTCTTTCCCAATCCCTCCAGCTGATCTCCTCCGGGATCGGCGTCTGGTTCGTGCGCCTGTTCGGCATCTCGGTGTACCTCGAAGGCAACGTCATCCATCTTGCGGAGATGCAGCTGCAGGTGGTCGAGGCCTGCAGCGGCCTGCGTTACCTGTTCCCGCTGATGGCGGTCGGTTTCATCGTCGCCTACATCTTCAAGGCCCCGCTGTGGAAGAAGGCGGTGGTCTTCCTCTCGACGATCCCGATCACCGTGCTGATGAACAGCCTGCGCATCGGCCTGATCGGGATCACGGTCGAGTATTGGGGTAGGGAGATGGCGGATGGCATCCTGCACGACTTCGAGGGTTGGGTGGTCTTCATGAGTTCACTCGGCGTGCTGCTTCTGGAGATGTGGCTGCTCAACTTTGTCGGCCAGCCGCGTCGTGCCTTCGCCGATGCGTTCCACATCGAGTGGCCCGGTCCGCTGCCCGAAGGCACGAGGTTTCGTGCACCCGGCGTATCCGCGCCGCTGGTGGCTGCGCTGGCGCTGCTGCTCGGTGGCGCGATCCTGTCGTCGTTGCTGCCCGATCGCGAGGAAGTCGTGCCGGTGCGGGCGGCATTTGCGCAGTTCCCCGGCGAGCTGGGCGGCTGGCAAGGCCGGGTGGATCGCCTGGAGTCGATCTTCGTCGATGCGCTCAAGTTCGACGACTACCTGCTGGCGGACTACACGGGGCCCGGCGGCGCGCGGGTCAACCTCTACGCCGCCTACTACGGTTCACAGCGCAAGGGGGCATCCGTGCACTCGCCGCGCACCTGTATCCCCGGCGGTGGCTGGGAGATCGGTGGGCTCTCGCAGCGCACCATCGAAGGCGCGAGCATCAATGGCCGGCCGCTGACGGTGAATCGCGCCGTGATCCGCAAGGGCGAATCCGCGCAACTGGTGTACTACTGGTTCCAGCAGCGCGGCCGGGTGATGACCAACGAGTACCTGGTGAAGTGGTATCTTTTCCAGGACGCCCTGAACCGGCAGCGCACCGACGGCGCCCTGGTGCGCCTGACGACCGACGTGCCGCCGGGCTCGGACGCTGTCGAGGCCGATCGGCGCCTGGCAGAACTGGCGCGCCTGGTGGCGCCGGAGATGGAGCGGTTCATCCCGAACTGACGGAAGCTGGGACACAGGGAATCAGGATGATCGCAGTCTACGTCACGGTTCTGGCACTGTTCATTTCGCTGGCGCTCGTTCCTCTACTGGCACGCTGGGCGGAACCCCTGGGCCTGATCGACAGGCCCGGCCCACGCAAGATCCACACGGCGGCGGTGCCGCGCATCGGCGGGATCGCCATTGCGCTCGGCGCCCTGCTGTCGCTGGTGGTGTGGTTGCCGCTGCGTGCGGAGATTGCCGGCTATCTCGCCGGGGCGCTGGTGATCGCGCTGGCCGGCTTTGCCGACGACCGGCTGGATCTCGACTTCCGGGTGAAATTCGCGGCGCAGATCGCCGGCGCGCTGCTGTTCGTCTTCATCAGCGACGTGCAGCTGACCCGGGTGCCTTTCAGCTATGGCGGGACCATGCCGGGCTGGGTCGGCCTTCCGCTGACCGTGTTGGTCGTGGTCGGTATCACCAATGCGGTGAACCTGTCGGACGGCATGGACGGACTCGCCGGCGGTACTGCCCTGATCGCGGCGAGTGTCCTGGGTTATTTCGCCTACCTCGGCGGCGACATGCAGATCGCGCTGGTGGCCCTTGCGCTCATCGGCAGCACGCTCGGGTTCCTGCGCTACAACACCTTTCCGGCGCGGGTGTTCATGGGCGACACCGGGAGCCAGTTCCTCGGTTTCAGCGTGGCGGCGTTGGGGATCCTCGTGATCGAACAATGCAACACCGCGATCGGCCCTTTCGTGCCGGTACTGGTGCTGGGTCTGCCGATCCTCGATACCCTATACGTGATGACGCGACGGATCCGTGCCGGCCGTTCGCCGTTCTCACCCGATCGCCAGCACCTGCATCATCGCTTGCTCGATGGCGGTCTGAGCCAGTACGAGGCACTGCTGGCGATCTACGGGCTGCAGGCGGTGTTGGTCGCACTCGCATGGCTCCTGCGCTACGCGCCGGATGCGCTGGTGCTGCTGGCTTTTGTCGCGTTCAGCGGCGTCCTGCTGGGCTCGATGAATTGGTGGCGCCATCAACATACCGAGGGCAGGGTGCTGGTCGGGCGCCTGGACCTGGTCGAGCGCCTGGTCGATTTCATAAAGGCGAAGAATGCGCTGAAGCGGCTCGGGCACCACGTGGTTGTGTTCGGCCTGGCGTTGTTGTTCCCGCTAGTTGCACTGTCTGCAAGCCGGGTCGGTCAGGATATCGGCTGGCTCGCGCTGTTGCTGGTTGCCGCACTGGCATTCACGTTGCGACCGGTGCGCCTGATGCATGGCTCGACCCTGTGGCGCCTCGCTGCATTCGTGGTCGCGGCGCTGGTCGTCTACCTGGCAGAGGCGGCCGGGCTGCGCGCCGTGCCGTCAGTCGACTGGTTTCGTGGCTACCTGGTCGTGATCGCCCTGGGCGTCGGCTTGTGGTTGCGATTCGGCGGTGGCACCGAGTTTCGCCTCAACGCGCTCGACGTGCTGGTCATACTGATCGTCGCGATCGTCCCCAATATGCCGCTGGTGCGCGAGCTGGGGATCGGGCCGATAGTGATCGGAACCCTGCTGTTGTTCTATGCCAGCGAGTTGGTGGTGGGCACGCAGACAAGCGGCTCATGGCTGTTCCGGGTGTCAGTGTTCTCGACACTGGTACTACTGTCTGCACGTGGGATTTATTTTTCAGGCGTTTAGTCCCCACATATTGAGCAAATCTTCAGTCGGGACATTTTGATAACATGCTGATGTTCAAAAAACCTATTGGATGAGACCTGCCTGACATGGACCGTTACTTTGTTCGATCTCTCGTGCCCGCGTGCATGTTCGTTATCGCTACCGGGTTCCTGTCGGGGTGCGACAACTACGACGAACGCAAGTCCGCCTACTTCGCGAAGGGCAAGCAGTTGTTCGAGGTCGGTGATGATGCGCGGGCCCAGCTCGAGCTGAAGAACACGCTGCAGATCGACGGCAAACATGCGGAGTCGTGGTACCTGCTCGGGCGCATCGAGGAGCGGGCATCGGAATACCGCAAGGCGTTTGGCAACTATTCGCGGGCGCTGGAACTGGATCCCTCGCTGATCGACGCGCGCGTGCGCCGCGCGCAGCTGCTGGTCGCTGGCAACCAGCTCGACGAGGCCGGCAAAGAGATCGCGACGGTCCTCGGGCAGCAACCCGAAAACACCAGCGCATTGGTGGCCCGGGCCGCGTTGCTGCGCCGTCAGGGCGATGCCGTGGGTGCGCGCAACGATGCTGCCAGCGTACTGGCAGACGACCCCGGAAACGCGGGCGCGGCCGCACTGATGGCCTCTCTCCTGACCGAGGACGACAAGCTCGACGATGCGCGCCAAGTTCTGGAACGGGCGATTGCGGCCGACCCGGACGGCGAAGTGCTGTGGCTG